>QHOQ01000043.1:308-818 GCA_003219355.1 Verrucomicrobiota bacterium | reverse complement strand
TCCATGTCAGCATCGATAGCGTCCGCGAGATTCATGCCGAAGCGCTGAAACAATTCGGAGGCTTAAACGGAGTGCGCGACGAAAATTTGCTCGCCTCCGCTGTGCTTGCTCCACAGTCGAGCTTTGGAGGGAAGTCGCCTTACGCCCATATCGTCGAGGTGGCAGCTGCGTATCTGTTTTACATTTGTCGTAATCACCCATTTCTCGATGGAAACAAGCGCACCGCCATGATGACAGCGATCGTTTTTCTACGATTGAACGGGATTGAACCGGAGCCGGACAGCGAACGATGGGAGAAACTGATGCTCGATGTCGCCGCGAGCAAACTCGATCGGGATCGAACCACTCAACGTCTGCGCAAATTATTGAAAAGATTCGGCAAGCAGCGTGAGAAAGAATGAGGGAACTCTGCGCCAGCACGCTCGCTTCGACGGCAAATCCGACGCCCAGACAGCAGCGAGCGAGCGAAACCTCTCCAGACAACCAACTCTCCCGAACCTCGTGTTTGTT
>QHOQ01000043.1:0-200 GCA_003219355.1 Verrucomicrobiota bacterium | reverse complement strand
GGCGTTTCGCAGCAAATCGCTGCACGAGTGGTCGCCTAGGGAACAGTTTCGCTTGTGGCTTTTGCTCGGTAATTCCCTGGTCCCCCTCTTCGATTGTTTCTTCGGTATGTTCTTGCTGACGATCAAACCCACACCGCTTTCCATTTGGAACTGGTGCAGCGGATTCTCGCTCCTTTTGAGTTTTGCTTTTGGTTTTTTGA
>QHOQ01000087.1 GCA_003219355.1 Verrucomicrobiota bacterium | reverse complement strand
GAGGAAATGGTTTGAGGTCTTGCAAACGAGCGAGCGCAGCCAAACCGCGATGATGACGCTCGCGCCGGGCGATGCGACCGGCGCCAGAGCCGAAGCCCACGATAAAAGTGATCAGGTTTTGTTGATGTTAGATGGTGAATTGATCGGTGAAGTTGGGGATCAACATCCGAACCTGAAGAAAGGCGACGTGATTATCATTCCGGCGGGCCTGAAACATCGCTTTGTGAATCGCGCCGCGAAACCGGCCGTGACTTTTAACGTATATTCGCCCCCGGCCTATCCAAGCGACTGAGGCAACGCAAGCTCCGACAGATAAATCACGACTGTGCCCATTTCGTTTCGCGGTGGATTCTATAGCGGCCTCCTGGTCGCGCTTTTAGTCGGGCTGCTCCTGATCTGGCTTTGGCAGCCGGAGCGTCAGGTCAGGCGTCATACCGAAAATTTTCTCCACGCCATCGAACACAAAAACTGGACAGGCGCGGCGGGTTTTATCGGCAGTGATTATCGCGATCAGTGGCGCGCGCGTGTTCTTGATCGGATGCATGAAGGTTTTCGATATGTGCGGGGTATTAGGATTAGCGCATTCAGCGTAACCGTGCGGGTCGAACCACGTCGCGCGGAATGGACGGGTAGAATTTGGATCAATGGCGACGGGGGCGAAATCGCGGAGTCGCTGAAAGAGCGCGTCAATTCGCTAGCCACGCCGTTTCAGCTTGAGTGGCATCGCCTCTCTGGAAAACCCTGGGATTGGAAGCTTGTTCGCGTCAGCAATTCCAGCCTCGAAATCCCAGCTAATTTGGATTAAAAGGTCGACAATCGCGACGCACGGCGGGACGGCGTCGTCTCATCCTAATCGTTATTTGCCAAGCGCGTTGCGCAATTCTTTCTTGGCCGATTCTACTTCGCGGGCCGTTTTCTGGCAAAGCAAGATGGCGCGGAGCTTTTCTCCCTGATAATAGCGCGCGATGAATTTTTTCTTCGCGTAGATCCCGGAAAGATCGACCCGGGTTGGCTGGGCGCTAAAGTCGCCGACAAAATCCATGCGCAAGTCAAACATCTCCGTCCAAAAGTACGGAATTTGTTCGTAGCGGATCCGTTTTTTGCCGGTCATATTCGCGCCGGCGATTAGTCCCTGGTCCCGCGCGTTGTCCCAATGCGTCTGGCGCCGCACGCCGCCCATCACCCGGTCTGGATAGAATGCGAGGTCGCCGATTGCGTAGATTCCTTTTTCCTCTGTTTCGAGATAGTCCGTGACCGGCGATCCATGCGGTCCAGACAGCGGCGTGTTGCGAACCAGATCGAGATTCGGCTCTGCCCCACAGGCGACCACGGCAAGGCCCGCTTGCACCCGGTTGCCGCTCTTTGTCTGGATATTGCGAAGGATGGTTTTCCCTTCAAAACCATTAAGACTTTCGCCCATCAACATTGTAACGCCGTGTTTTTCGAAATAGTCCGTGAGCCATCCGCCCGTTTCGGCATCGATATATCGATTCAATAAATAAGGATCGCGATGCATGATAGCGACCTTCAGTTTCATTGTGCGCAAACTCGCTGCCGCCTCGCACGCGAGCAGTCCACCACCAACGACCATGACGGTCTTCTCCAGGTTCGCCATCTCGCGCAAGGCCAGTGCGTCACGAATTGTCCGGAGGTAAATCACATTGCCAAGACCGACGCCGGCAACCGGTGGTCGAACCGGACGGCTGCCCATGGCGAGGCAGGCTTTGTTGAATTCTATGCTTTCGCCGTTCGCGAGCACAGCCAGACGCCGGTCGATGTTGAATTGGGTCACAACCGTGCCGAATCGCGTCTCGATTTTGTGCGCTTGGAACCAGTGTTCATTCGGTTCCTGTAATTTTTTAAGCTGCGGATTCTTTTCGCGCAGAAAACTCTTCGAGAGAATCCAGCGCTTGTAGGGAGGAAATACTTCCGCGCTGACGAGCGTGACACTCCCACGTTTATCGTGACGTCTAATTCCTTCGCAGGCGCTGGCTCCGCCAATTCCCCCGCCGATTATGAGATAGTCGCGCTGAATCATTTTCCAAAAATCGCACGATAGATAATTAGCTTAGCCGCTGGCGAGGGAAAAATTTTGGTGGGGACGCCACGCTGCGCTGTCCCTACCCAAGCACCGCTCGGCAAATTACCACCGAAGCGATTACGCCGGTAAGATCGGCAAGCAGACCAGCCGGAATCGCGTGTCGTGTTTGTTTGATGCCCACGGCTCCAAAATAGACCGCCGCCACGTAAAACGTGGTCTCGGTGCTTCCATAAATCGTCGCCGCAGTAAGACTGACAATGTTGTCTGGCCCAAGCCGATGCACAATGTCGGTCAACAAGGCGAGCGTTGCGCTGCCGCTGAGCGGACGCATTAACGCCAGCGGAAGAAGATCTGGAGGAAATTGCAAAGGAGATAGGATCGGCGAAAGCATGCGACTCAGCAGGTCGATCCCGCCTGCGCCTTTAAACATTCCGATTGCAACAAGCATAGTCACTAAGAACGGAATGATCTTCAGAATCACGCCAAAGCCTTCTTTCGCGCCCTCGACAAATTCTTCGTAAACTTTCACTCCGCGTGTGGCAGCATACAGAGGGAAAAAACTCAGGAGAGAGTGGGAAGAAACTGAGGAGAAACGGAATCGCCAGGATCGACAAGGCATTCACGCTGCGAACAAAAATATTCTGCGCGGCCGGATCGGGCGCCATTGTGAAACCAAACAAGTTTGGCGCGACCATCCGAACAAAGAGCACGAGAAACAAAAGAGTAAGAATGCCGAGCGCAATCGAACCGTAGATTGATACTCTGTGAGGAGGATGTTCCGCGACAGGCGACTCTTCGGGCAGCTCGGTTGTCGATTGTGGCACTGAACGGTGCCGCAAATCGTCGCTCATTAGAGGCGTTGGGCGGCTCGGCTGAAAGATCGACAATTTCTCCAGCAGCTTGACCGAAATGATCGCCACGCTTGCCGCGCACAATGTCGCGAGGAGCGCCGTGCCGACAATTGCCGTCGGTCGGGTTGACCCGGATGCGGCGAGAATCGCGATTGCCGTGGCGGGAATCAATTGCACGGAGCTGGTGTTAATCGCCAGGAACGTGCACATCGCGTTCGTTGCTACGCCGGGACGCGGGTTGAGCGTTTCGAGGTCGCGCATCGCGCGCAAGCCGAGTGGCGTGGCGGCGTTGCCAAGACCAAGCATATTTGCGGACATGTTCATCACCATTGAACCCATTGCCGGGTGTTCCGGTGGAACATCCGGGAAGAGTCGCCGCATGATCGGACGAAGGCCGCGCGCGATCCGCTGCACCAAACCGGCGCGCTCCGCCAGGCGCATTACGCCCAGCCATAACGCCATGATCCCGATCAGACCAAGCGCGATCGTAACCGCCGTTTTTGCGCCGTCGAACGCGCCCGCAGTCACGTCTTTTAGTCGATCGTTCCAGCCGCCGATTGCGACTGCCAGCAAAACGAGCGCAAGCCAGATATAATTAAGCACGGCTTTTCTTGTAGCTGCGGTCTTCCACATCGGCCAGCCGATATTGTTATTGCGTTATCGATCTTTCTTTCGACAGACTGGCCACGCGATGAATGAATCCATCACTCAAATTAAGGACATCACGGCAAATCCGGCTCCGCTCGGGCTGCTCGGCTTTGGCATGACGACCGTGTTGCTGAACCTGCACAACGCGGGCTTTTACGAACTCAATAGCATGATTCTGGCGATGGGTATCTGTTACGGCGGCGCCGCGCAAATCATCGCCGGCAGTATGGAATGGAGGAAAGGCAACACCTTCGCCACCACGGCGTTTGTTTCCTACGGCTTGTTCTGGCTGTCGCTAGTAGCGCTGATTGTCCTGGCAAAACTGGGTTGGGGCGCAGCGTCCGACGAGAAGGCAATGGCAGCGTATCTCGCCATGTGGGGATTGTTCACCGCCGTCATGTTTATCGGGACGTTGTGGCTAAACCGCGCGTTGCAAGTCGTTTTTGGTTCGCTGACGATTCTTTTCTTTCTGCTCGCCATCGGCGATTTCACTGGCGCCAGCACCGGCTTCAAACATGCCACCGGTTACGAAGGAATCTTCTGCGGGTTCTCCGCGATTTATGCCGGGCTCGCGCAGGTGCTCAATGAAGTATTCGGCAAAATCGTGCTCCCGCTCGGCCCGGTGAAGAAATAATCGCACTTTTCGTTCCTGTAGAGGCAGGCGTGCCGCCTGCGAAAATCATTGGGATTGCAGCCGACACGGCTGCCTCCACAGGGGACCATAAGGCTACGTTTGCTTCAATAAACTCGCCGCCAGCTTCAACGCCGATTCATTTTTCCCGCCAAGCATGCGCGCGATTTCTTCGCGACGGGCTTTCGCTGTGACTTCGCGCAGAGTCGAAAAAGTACGGCCGCGCACGACTTCTTTTGTCACAACAAAGTGCGAAGTCGCAGTCGCGGCCACCTGGGGAAGGTGAGTGATGCAAACCACTTGATGATCGCGACCCAAAGTTTGCATCTTTGCTCCGACCGCATGCGCGGTCTCGCCACCGACGTTAGTGTCGATCTCATCGAACACGAGTAACGGGACCGCGTCGTGGGCAGCCAGGGCGGATTTGATCGCCAGCATCAAGCGCGAGATTTCGCCGCTCGATGCGATCGCGCGCAGCGGCTTCAACGGTTCGCCTGGATTCGGCGAGAAAAGTAATTCTACCGCGTCGAAGCCATTCGGGCGTGGTTCATCAAGCGCGGACAGCTTTGCTTCAAACTCCGACTGGCGAAATCCGAGGTCGCTAAGATTGCGCCGGATGTTCTCGGAAAGTTTGGGTGCCGCTTTGCTCCGCAATTTACGCACTTCTTCACCACTGCGGTTCATTTGCGCACGGATCTTTTCAATTTCGCTAGCCAGGCGCTCGAGTTCGGCATCTCGTCTTTCGATCTTTCGCATGCGCTCAGCGGTCCGTTCTCCGAAGGCAATTACTTCCGGGATCGAGCCGCCATATTTTCGCTTCAAGGTTTCAAACAGCGAAACGCGCTGCTCGAGCGCGGAAAGCTGCGCCGGATCGAGATCGAGCTTTTCCGCGTATTGGGAAAGTGAGCGCGCAATTTCGGAAAGTTCGACAACTGCCGTCGCGTGCGCGGAGGAAAATCGCGAAATCGAGTCGTCGATCTTTTCCAGCTCGCGAAGGAGCCGCTGCGTTTCGGCCAGTTGCGAGAGAACCGAGGTGTCTGCCTCGGATAGCTTGTTCGCGATTGCGCTGGCAAGTTCGATGAGTCGCTTGCTGTTGCTGGCAAGTTTGTAGCGACTCTCGATTTCTTCTTCCTCGTCCGCGACGAGATTTGCCGCTCCAATCTCGTTAATCTGATGACGAAGCAGATCAAGCTCCTGTTCGCGCGCCGTCTCTGCGGTATTGAGCGCGACATGTTCAGCAACCAGCGTTTGCAGTTGCCGGTAATATTTTCGGTATTCGCCGAGTTGATCCTGGGCGCGGGCAAAGGAATCGAGCAGGCCCAGTTGCTTGTCGGGTGAAAGTAGAGATTGGTGGTCGTGCGGACCGTGAAGATCGACAAGTTCGTCTCCGAGATTTTTCAAGATCGACAAGGTGGTCGGTGAACCGTTGATGAATTGCCGATTTGCGCCACTTGCGGAAAGCGTGCGCTTTATGATCAGATCGCCTTCACAAGGTTCAACGCCCGCTTCGACAAGCCGGGGATTTAATTTTTGGAGATCGTCTCCGCTAAAAGCAGCTTCTACCGCGCAAAGGTCGGCCCCGGTCCGAATGAGCGATTTGTCCGCGCGTTCGCCGAGTAAAAGTTGAAGCGCGCCGATAATGATCGATTTACCGGCGCCGGTCTCTCCGGTGACGGCAATGAACCCTGGCGCAATCTGCCATTCGAGTTCCTCCACGAGCGCGAGATTCTTTATTCGCAATAGATCGAGAACAAGTGGCACGAGAGTTGAGAGTTATTAGTTGGAAGTTGAGAGTTCAGCTTGCCAACTGAGCTATCAACTCTCAACTCTCAACTCAGGTTGACCTTTCTCGGCACCGGCACCTCGCAGGGCGTGCCGATGATCGGTTGCGACTGTGCGGTGTGCCGTTCCCCCGATCCGCGCGACAACCGATTACGATCGTCAATTTATGTCCAAACGCCAGAATGTTCATGGGTCGTGGACACGGGGACCGATTTCCGGACGCAAGCACTGCGGGAAGATATACGCACTGTCGATGCGGTAATCTTTACCCATTCGCATACCGATCACATCATGGGCTTTGACGATCTTCGGCGATATTCGCACGCGCGGGGCTCCATGCCGGTCTATGCCTCTGTTGAAACCATGCGCGACCTCGAGCGCGTCTTCGAGTTTGCCTTTAAAGGCGTGTACACAGTTCCGGGGTATTTGAAGCCGGAGCCGCACGTGATTGATGGCTCGTTTGAACTAGGCGAGACGCTGATCACTCCCTTGCCGGTGCCGCATGGCGACTCAATCGTAAACGGTTATCTCTTTTCGCGCGGAGGCGAGAAACTTGTCGCCTACATGAGTGATTGCAGCAGTGTCCCGGATGCAATTGTCGATCTTATCGCGTGCGTAAAGGTCTTGATCATCGACGCGCTTCGCGACAAACCGCATCCGACTCATCTTAGCGTAGAACAGGCGTTGGAAGTCGCGGCGCGCGTGCGACCAGACGCGACTTATTTCACCCACATCGCTCATGAGCTTCCGCAAGCGGCCGAGTCGCGGCTGCCCGCTGGCGCACATATCGCTTACGATGGCCTGAAGCTCGCGTTCCGATGAAATATTTTAGCCGCGATTGGCATTCTGCGTGTGGCAAATCGGCGAAGCGGATGCGTGAAGAAGAAGCTCTCGCTGCCTAGACGGCCGGGGCCACAGGCTAGCGAATAATTCCACGCTCGCTTTTTTCGACGAACTCGAGGATTTGCATGATCTCTTCGGTCTGGCGCATTTCGTGTCGGATCGCTTCGATCGCCTGCCGCGTGTTGTATTTCGAGCGATAAATCAGACGGAAGGCTTCCTTGATCTGTTTTACGCTTTCGGGTGTAAAATTCTTCCTTTCCAAACCAACGAGATTGACTCCGCGAATTTCCGCGGGATTGCCATCGGCGATCATGAACGGCGGAATATCCTGAACAATTTTCGAGCAGCCGCCCGTGATGGCGAACCGTCCGATTCGACAAAACTGATGCACAGCGGTCAGCCCGCCAATCACCGCGTGATCGCCCACCTCCACATGACCGGCCAACGTGCCGTTGTTAGAGAAAACAACATCATCTCCGACCACGCAATCGTGCGCGATATGGCTGTAGGCGAGAAAGGTGCCACGGTTCCCGATGTGCGTTTTTCCTGTGCTCGTTGTGCTGCGACTGATTGTGACAAATTCCCGAAATGTATTTTCGTCTCCAATTTCCAGATAAGTCGGTTCGCCCTGATATTTTAGGTCCTGGGTCTGCTGCCCGATCGAGCAGGAGGCGTAAAATTTATTTCGGGCGCCTGCCCTCATGGGTCCGCAAAGCGTGACGTGCTGTTGGAGCCAACAATTTCGACCGAGCACCACGTCGGCCGCGATCACGCAATATGGTCCGATGGTCGTTCCTGCGCTGATTTCCGCCCGAGGATCGACAATTGCCGTTGGATGAATCTGCACGTCGCTCATTTATCGAGAAACGTGAACATCAATTCGCCTTCCGAGACGATCGCGTCGTTAACGACGCAATAACATTTCGTTTTCGCCATGCGTTCGCCGCGCGATCTGGTGAGCTCAGCATGAATAAACATGGTGTCGCCGGGAAACACCGGTTTGCGAAACTTTACGCCGTCCGCGCTCATGAAATAGCCGATGCGGTTCGTCGTTTTCGTTAGTTTGAACAATAACAGGCTCGCCACTTGCGCCATCGCTTCCACTTGCATCACCCCAGGCATGACGGGGTGACCTGGGAAATGCCCCTGGAAAAACGGCTCGTTAATCGTGATGCATTTTACGGCCGTAATCTTGTTTTCGCCCTCGAAACCGATGACCCGGTCAACCATTAAAAAAGGATAGCGGTGCGGCAGGATCTTCATCACTTCTCCAGTATCCAGGCCCGCGTCGCCAATTGGGATCGCCCGTGACCCGCTCATCGCACTTCTTCGCGTCTGCTCGCGGGCGAGCGCGCGAGCCAGTTCCGCATTCGCTGCGTGGCCGGGCTTCACTGCCACGATATGACCGCGAATACGCCGTCCGGCTAAGGCGAGATCGCCGATGATATCGAGAATTTTGTGCCGCACGAACTCATCGGCGAAACGCAACGGTTCCTTGCTTAAAACCGCTTCCCCACGGACGACAATCGCATTTTCAAGACTGCCGCCCTTAATCAGATTTTTCTCCATGAGCGGCTGAACGTCTTCGTAGTAAACAAACGTTCGTGCTGGCGCGATCTCCCGTTCGAAGGTCGCCGGAGTGATTTCCATCGATAAAAACTGCGCAAAGCGATTATTTGGCCCTGCTTGCGTGCATGAGATACGAAACGTTTCACACGGCAGCAAAACAAGAAGGGCGCCCGTTTTCGATTCCACGTGCATCGATTCACGCACATCGAAAAATTGCCGCGGCTCTTCCTGCGCGGTCACACCGGCTTTCTTGATAAGATCGACATAGGGCTGGGCACTGCCGTCGCCGATTGGCGGTTCGTTGGCGTCCATCTCCACGATGGCATTGTCCACATCCATTGCCGAGAGGGCCGCGAGCACGTGCTCGACTGTATGGACGCGCACCGACCCTTCGCCGATGGTTGTCGCCCGTTCGACCATTTTCAGATTGTCGATTTTTGCATCGATGATCGGTTCATCCGGCAAATCTTTGCGTTTAAATTTGATTCCGTGATCGACTGTCGCCGGATGCAGTTTGAGCGAAACTTTTTCGCCTGTGTGCAGGGATGTGCCGCTCAAACTGGCGGTCCTGCTAACCGTATGTTGAAGCTCGGGAGAAGCGGGCATGAGCGCTAACTAACAAAGATTTCGCATCGTGGCCAGCAGCGGCTATTTCAGTTCAAGATCGCCGCAATCAAAGGCCATCATCTTGTCAATGTTGGAGATTCGAAATCGCACGATGCGCGTACCGTCATCCTGCCAAACATCGACCGACTTTTCGCCGTTCTTTTTGATGGATGTGCGAATCAGATTCGGCGTTTCACTGATAGTGCATAGCGGCAATCCATCGATGGTTTTGAGAAAACTGCCCTCTTCGTCAAATCCAACTCCAAGATCGACAATCGGCCTTTCGTCGTTGGCCAGCGGATTTGGCGTCAGTTTCACTTTCACGTTGGCGGTTGCGTCATCTTCGACAGGCGGAGCCGCGGCTTGGCCGAGATCTTGCACTTTGGAGTGACCAATGAGGTAACCGCGAGCGTGATATTTTCCAGCGGGTAAATCTTCACCATCGTCATTCTTGCCATCCCATTGTGTCACCAGTGCATCTGCCCCAATCGTGAATTCATTGGGTTCGGCTTCCTGATGCAGAACGCGCACGAGCTTGGAATTGTTATCATAGATGCCGAGGCTAATGGTGCCTTCGAGTGGCGGCGGGACGAAACTGATCCGGACGCTGCGCGCGGGGGATGACGTTGGGGACGGCGGAGTTGGCGTCGGTGTTGGCGATGGCGACTCTTGCGCGAGCACCACATACGTTGATGCAAGTGAGAGTAAGATCGCGAGGTTCAGCTTTTTTGTCATTCTACTTGGTAGCGGCGCTCTGTGAGCGTCGCATTAATTCAGCAGCGGTCATAGACCGCCGCTACGTCAAATGTAATAACGCCAGTTTAGGTTCGGGAAAAGGTTATCGCGCCATTCGCAATCGTGCAGAAATTTTTCATCGACATGATTCGCGGTGAGCTGATCATGCAATCGGTTGAAACGACTGAGGTGATCCAGCGTTCGTTTCGTAGCGTACTCTTTCGCTGTTCCCGTTTTCATCAAGAATGCCCAATCGCTCGATTGGGCGAGTAGGAGTTCGCGCGCGAGTTGTTTGAGCACTCGATTTACGAGCGGACCCGGGTCTTCTGCATGCCTGCGCGCCGCTTCGCTCATGTGTAGGGTCGCAGTGTGCAGGTACGGATAAATCCAGGCGTTGCTCGGTTCGAGCCACACGCCCAAGTAGCCGTTTTCGCCCCACGTCGAGGCGGCCGGTTGTATGGCTTGCTGGGTCGAGTGGGTTGCGAGGTAGTCGCTCGGCGTCGTCAGCCGAAAACCTCGGTCCCTTGTCGCCTTGCGAATGACGAGTTCGAGGAAAAGCGGCCCTTCAAACCACCAGTGGCCGAACAATTCGGCGTCGAATGGAACCACAATGATTGGATCAAAACCCAGTCCACTGAGCTCGCGCAATTGCCTTTGCTGATGTTCAACAAAGTGAGCGGCATGCGTCTCGACCGCTTTTTCCGCTGCGTCATGATCATACAATTCTTTTTCCTCACCGCGTCCGGTGATACGAAAATATTTTACGCCGGAGAATTTTCTGCTTCCGCGCGCGATTGGACCCAGATGCTCCATCGGAAGATCGAAACCGGCGTCGCGATAGAATTCACGGTAAGCGGGATGGCCGGGATAGCCTTCCCTTGCACTCCAGACCTGCCGGCTTGAATCGCGATCCCGAGCGAAGACGGCCGGTCCGGCTGGGGTGTAAGATGGCGCGTAAATCGAGCGGCATGGACGCGGTTTTCCAAACATCACGCCGTGGGCGTCGAGAACAAACCAGCGAATATTTGCTTGTTGCAATAGCGATTCCAAACCAGGCGCGTAGGCACATTCCGGCAACCAAAAACCAGTCGGATCAGCACCGAAAAGATCGACGTATACATCCCTGCCGATCAAAACTTGCGCACGCGCTGCTTCGGGCGACTGCTTCTGAATCAGCGATAGCAATCCGTGGGTGGCGGCGCAGCCGATGATTTCAAGCGCACCCGCTTCCCGCAGGGTACGAAAAGAAGCGAGGAGGTCGCATTCCCATTGCTCGACAAAGAAACACCGAGTCTCGAAAAATAGGTGGGAATAAAATTCGGCGAGCTCTCGAAGTTCAGGATGCTTGCGATTTCGCTTTAGCTCGCGCGCGGTCAGATCAATTAAGAGATCGAGGTGGCGCACATAGCGTTCACGCAGTAATTCGTCTTGCAGCATGGCGCAGAGTGTCGGCGTGATCGACATCGTGAACTTGAACGGCACGCCATCATTGACCAATCGCTGCATCATCTGAAGCAGCGGAATGTAAGTCTCGGTGATGGCCTCGAAGAGCCAGTCTTCTTCGAGAAAGTGCTCATGCTCGGGATGCCGCACGAAGGGAAGATGCGCGTGCAGAATGAGCGCGAGATAGCCAGACCGCATTTGAGATCTCAGATTCCGCGTGAGGAAAGAGCTCCGCCGAAATCGCTAAGTCGTTGAATCGTAAATGGCTAGAGCGTCCGGCAAAAGTCCTGGAAACGGTCCAGGCCTTTTTTGATCACGTCGATGCTGGTGGCGTAACTAAGCCGAACCGTGCGGTCGTCGCCAAAAGCGGCGCCTGGAATGACAGCGACGTTCGCTTTACTCAACAATCGATCGGCAAAATTTTGCGAGGTCAGCCCAAGCTGGCTGATGTTGACCAGCACATAAAACGCGCCCTGCGGCTTAACCGCCGTGATATTCGGGATCTTTGAAATCCGATCGACCATATAATTGCGACGCATATCGAATTCTTCGCGCATATCGGCAAGCGGTTGCTGATCTCCCTTCAAAGCAGCCAGCGCACCATGCTGCGAGAAAGAAGATGGATTGGATGTGGTATGGCTTTGAATTGAATCTACTGCTTTGGCCACTGCCTCCGGCCCGGCAAGGTAGCCGAGCCGCCAACCGGTCATCGCGTATGACTTACTGAAGCCGTTGATCGTAATCGTGAGATCATACGCTTCCTTGGAAAGCGATGCGATGCTTACGTGGATGGCGTCGTCGTAAACGAGCTTCTCGTAAATTTCATCAGATAAAATGTAAATGTCTTCCTCGGCAGCAACATCGACAATCGCCTTTAATTCCTCGCGTGTGTAAACGGCGCCCGTTGGATTCCCCGGTGTGTTCAGGACTAACATCTTTGTCCGCGGCGTCATCGCGTTCTCAAAATCTGAGGCGCGCATTTTCCACGAGTTGCGCTCGCTCGTTGGCACGATCACCGGCTCGGCGCCTGCTAATCTGACCATGTCCGGGTAGCTGACCCAGTACGGTGCCGGAATTATGACCTCATCGCCGGCCTGACAGGTTGCGAGGATGGCGTTGTAACACGCGTGCTTGGCGCCGTTGCTCACGATGATCTGAGCAGCGCGATAGTTGAGCTGGTTGTCTGAGGCTAATTTTTCAGAGAGCGCCTGGCGCAATTCCGGAATCCCCGCGCTTGGTGTGTATTTGGTAAAGCCGGCCTCGAGGGCCGCGATCGCGGCCGCTTTGATGTGTTCGGGCGTGTCGAAATCCGGCTCGCCCGCCCCGAAGCCGCAAACATCGATGCCCTCGGCTTTCATCGCTTTGGCTTTGCTATCAATTGATAGCGTGAGCGAAGGGCTGAGTTGAGCGGCGCGGGCGGAAATTTCCATGGCAGTAGGATTAGTTATGAGGTTGTTCAAAATGGGAGCGCAAGTTATCGGTGACGGTAGAAGTTTTCAATCAGAGGTTTGAAATTGTTCTCGTCGATTCGGACGATCGCCATTTCGCGTTTCGCATTCTCAGCGGAGTCGGAAGCGTGCGCGGCGTTGATCATGATCGTCTGGCCAAATTCCTTCCGGATTGACCCGGGCGGTGCTTTCGCTGGATCCGTTGGGCCGAGCACGTCGCGGATTTTGCGCACCGCGTCAAGACCCTGGTAAACGATTGCGATCGACTTTTCCGTCCCGGGCGCTTCGCGGTTCTCCGGTGGACACTTGGTCGGCTTCCATCCCGCCATGAATGCGACAATACTCTCCCAATTTTCGCGGCCACTGGCGGGTCCCAATTTCTGTTCCAAGACTGGCAGTACAGGCCCATAGAAATCCTCCGCTTGGGCGACACTCATCCGATGGACCTTGAAGCCGATGATGTGTAGGCCGGAGCGAGAAAAAACTTCAATGACGCCGCCCGGTCTCAAATTTGGAAATTTGAAATTGTCCGGCTTAATTAGTACTAGTGTCTTCTCGACTTTTGCTTCGCCCGGGAAATTGATGACTTGGTCGAGGATTCCGCCGTCACGATCAGAAAAGTCCGCCCATAGCTTCAAATCGCGCTCAACTCCTTTTGGATCGAAATCCGTAAGAACTCCGGGCTCAAAGTAGGTTACTTTTCCTGAGTCGTCCGTGATGTAGTCGCCAAATGTGTCCCGAATTGTCTCGCCACTAGTCCGCTCGTGGACAATGTGTCCAACCGTGCGATGAACCTTTCCCACCGCGTCGGGACCGCAAAAAACCAGTAGCAATAGACGGGGCTGCTGGCCATTTACTTTCCCGGTGAAATTTTTTAGCACATAATCGCGAAGCAATTCCTGCGTCGCGCGATGGCGCGCATCGGTTTCCGTCACGATTGTCTCTGCGTAGCGCTTTGTTAGTTCAGCACTCGGCGCAAACATCCGTCCACCAACCAGATCGAGCCCCGTACGCGAAATTAACCGGCCGACGATCCCACCGGTGCGCGATTTGCGCATCGAATAAGGAGTGATAATGGCGTAGGAAAGTTCTTCGGTCTGCATGACTGCTCGAGCGGCTTAAGATTAAACCGCGTTTTATGCAGAGAAACCGAAGCCGCCAAAGGCTGCGGCAACGTAGCTATCAGCTATCCGTCGCGTCAAATTCTTTTGGAAGGATCGCCTGCAATCTCGTGCCAGTTTTTCAAATGGACGCCACCAAGCGCTATTGTTTTTCAGAACCCTTTTCGTTCTTCATTTGCGCCATCTTTTGCGCAAGACCAGCCGCATATTTCTCGTACTGAACGTTATCGACCGTGAAAGTCCCGTACATGTAGTTCGAGTTTTCCCACGACCAATTCTGGTCGGCATCGTTGTATGCCATCTTCGAAGTCCGCCCCTGTGCATATTCGTGATGCAGTGGATCCGCCCCGGGCGGATTCACAATTTTCGGTGAACCACCGAGCCCACCTTCGATCAAATGACCGCGAAAACTGCCATATTTTCCGAGAGTAATCTCGTGATCTTTGCCATCAATTTTGCGCGTGATCGCCGCGTAACGGATTTCAGTTTTTTTCGAGGCACTACCCGGCAGAATTTTCCCGGCAATCGCTTCCAACGCTTTGCGCTGTTCAGATGTCGCCTTCTCATCGATGTAATTATAAGAAAAGTTCCAGTTGCCAAATGAATTCATCATCGTTTGGCCTTCAGGGCTTTGCCCCATATTTGCTATCGCGAGCCCGTCGAGTTTCACCTTCCCATAGTTGCCTTTTTCAATGAAGAGCACTTGGCCGCCGCCGCACGTCATTTTTGTGGGTTTGGAATCGAACCAGCATGGGCAAGCCGCGTCACAGGAACAAGCTTCCTCGAGTTGTCCGGTAATTTTCCATTGAGTTTTGTCCTTTGGTTCATCGGTTGCACCCGCAGTCGAGACGAAACAGAAAAACGTGACGGCGAGCGCGCCGAGCGATGAGAGGACAAGCGACGTGGGTTTCATGGTGCCAAGTCTATAGCAACATCCCCGGCCGAGACAATCCGATTTTGTGATATCGGATCG
>QHOQ01000042.1:2959-6594 GCA_003219355.1 Verrucomicrobiota bacterium | reverse complement strand
GGCTTCGATTTCTTCGAATTCATTTATCGTCAATGGCCGGAGTCAGCGAGAAAAGAGCTCGCGGCAAAATTCACGACTCCTCATTTCATTCCCGACCTCACCAATCATTCGCATTCCCGAAATCTTACTCGCGGATTAATCCTGCGCGGTTTCAGCGATGAGGACATCGAGAAAATCCTGCGCGATAATTGGATGCGAATATTCAAGCAGACCTTGTAGCCGGAGTCTCCGACCGCCGTTCGATTCAAGGCCGGCGGTCCGAGACCGCCGCTACAATTAGACAATCGGCAAGGTCGAGAATTTTCGGCCAAGTACTAACTGGCTCGGTGCGCCTAGCCAATTATCGAGCACCGAGGCGTAAACGCTGCGGAAATCGATATTGAATTTCAAGTCGCCGTTGTCCAGGTCAGTCAGGCTCGGCTGTTTGCCGAATAACCCCGGCTTGACCCTTCCCCCCAGCAGAAACATTGGTGCTGCAGTTCCGTGATCGGTGCCGTTATTAGCATTTTCGGCCACGCGCCTGCCAAACTCACTGAACGTCATCAGCAAAACGCGCTCAAAATTCCCCTGCTGTTTCAGATCGGCGACAAAAGCTGCGATCGCCTGGTTTACCACCGCCATCAATCGATCGTGCGAACCGATCTGCCCCGCGTGTGTATCGAATCCACCCTGACTTGCATAGTAAACGCGCGTCGCCAATCCACCGGCGATCATTCGGCCGATCAAGTTTAAACTCGCTCCTAGCGGAGTCTGCGGATACGGCACATTCGATTTATATTTACGTGCGATCGCGAGAATTTTGTCCGAGCTGAGTTGGGCATCGAGCGCGGTCCGGCGCAAGAAATCTTCTGTGGTGGCGTCGTTATGGAACTTTCCCGGAAGAGAGGAAATGCTGTTTCCATCGGCCGCTAGACTTGGTTTCTCCTCAGCGCCACCGATTAATTGCCGATAAAAAGCTTCTTCCTCACTTAGCGGTTTTCCATCCGCACCCATCGATGCTTTCCAGCGGAACTGTTCCGGGTGGGAGAATGTAACGCCGGTCGGAATCTTCGCCGAAAATGCCTGGGGCGATTGCTCGCTGATTGCGACTCCCACCGTCGGTTCCGCCCCCCTGCAACAATTATCGAAATAACGGCCGAGCCAACCTTCGTTCTTTACCCGGTCTGCATCCGAAGCAGTTTGCCAGATTTCCGCCGAACGGAAATGCGAGCGGTTCGGATTCGGGTAACCGACTCCCTGCACGATGGCGAGCTGACCGGAATCGTAGAGCGATTTCAAACCAGTCAGCCGCGGATTCAAACCGATTTCCGAATCCAGTTTCAAAATTTTATCCGGCGGCAACGCCAGCTTTGGCCGGACACGGTGATAGGCGTCATCCACGAAAGGCACGACCGAATTCAAGCCGTCATTGCCGCCGGCGAGCTGAAGAACGACGAGAATGGTATCATCTCTGCCGGAAGTGGCTTGCGTCATGGCGTCAGCGGCCAGGGCGTCGAGCGCGAAAAACGTTTTTTCGAGAAACACCGGGAGCGTCCAGCTGGCGGCAGCGCCAAGCATCGATGTGCGCAAAAACTTGCGGCGGGTGTGAAGTGTGTTGCTCATGTCAGGTGAGTTGGTAAAGCGGCGTGCTCATCATCAAGTGAAGCAGCCCCCGAACAGTCGCGTCGCTGGAATCGTCTTTGCGTGCTGCGAGAAAATTTGTGAATGCCGCCATGTCATCGCTGGGCGGATCGCTTTGCAGAACGCGTTTGCTGAGATTAGCGATTAATCTCTGCGCGTTGTTGCGCACGTCGGCCGACACGAGCCGGTTCACATCGATTGGATTGCGTCGAATTTCATCGACAAACGCGGCGCGGGCCGCGCCTCGAAATCCGACATCGGCACCTTGACGCTTCATTGCCGGCGGGAGGATCGCATCCCCGTTAATCAGATAATTTGCAAAATTATTTCGGAACAGCAGCGTCGAAGTGCTGATCCAACTTTTCCCGCCATCCCAGCCTTTCACATTCGGCGGTGCAAAAAGAATCTGGCCCATTTGTCGCATGGCGTTTTGCGCCACGCGCGGCCCCGGTAGATCACAACTGAGAAGTTTGCAGCTTTGGATGATGAATTGAGTGGGACTCTTAATTTGCGCCCGCATCACACGATCAGAATAAAATTCGGCAGAAGAAAAAATTTCGCGCAGCACCGGCTTGATCTCGAGATCGTGGGCGCGCAAGCGCTCCGCCACCGCATTGATTAGCGAGGGCGACGGTTCCTCTTCGATGAAAAAACGGCAAAGTTTCTTAGCGAGAAACTGCGCACACGCCGGCTGTTTCGTCAGAAAATGGATGATATCGTCGCCGTTAAAATTGCCGGTGCGGCCGAGAAAAGTTTTCGGCCCAGCGTCGTACTGATTGGGAGCAAACCAGAAACGCTGCGTAACAAGATCAAGGCGATACCCGGTGAAGGCGCGGGCAGATTCGCGTACGTCCTGCTCGGTGTAGTTGCCGAGACCGACCGTGAACAATTCCATCAATTCGCGCGCCCAATTTTCGTTCGGATGCTCGCGCCGGCTCTGTGGCAGATCGAGATAGATCATCATCGCCGGATCCCGAGACATCTCTTTAGTGAGGGCGGCGAAGTTTGCCAGGGCGTGACGGCGGATAGTCTCGTTTTGCAGCCACATCCAATAACCGTCTTTTACCTTCTCGACACTGGTGGCGAAGTGCCCATGCCAGAAGAGGGTCATTTTTTCGAGTAGGGGAGCAGCAGTCGTCGCCATGCGGGCCATCCACCACCGGCGCAGATCAAGAATTTCGTCCGCCTCTGTCTTGCGTACCTCCCGAATTTTTGTGGTATCGCCATTTTGCTTGGCCATGCGCGCTTCCTGTCGGAGCGATCGAAGATCCCGCGGGTGAGCCCAATCGGGTGGGTCGAATGGCAGAGCCGAGACCCGTGGCTCAACCAGATCGAGCACTGCGCCGGCGAGACCTTTCGCTTTGGTCACAGCAATTTCCTCGGGCGTAGCTCCAAAAGCTGCTCGGTTGAGCAAATGGGCGGCGGCGCGATCATCCCATCGTTCCACTGGCAGCGGATTCAACACGCAAATTGAACCGGAATTGGCTGATGAAGTTGCGTCGAACAGTTGCCGCTTGCGCGTTCGATCAATAAGCGCAGTTTCCGCCTGCCCTAGCGTTGGAAACGTCGGGCACCGTTGTCGTGAAATTTATCAATCTCACGCGCCAGACCGAAATCGGCGCAAACTCATATTACCTAGAGATCGGAGGCCATCGACTCGTGCTCGATTGCGGGATGCATCCTAAAAACGTTGGTGAGGATGCGCTGCCAAATTTGAAACCCATCGCGGACCGACAGATCGAAGCGATCCTGATCTCACATGCTCATCAAGACCACATCGGCACGTTGCCGGTGCTGATGCGACGACAGCCAGGCGCGCGTGTTTTCATGACGGAAGCGACCGCGGAAATCGGCAGCACCCTTTTACATAACTCAGTCAACGTAATGACGCGGCAGCGGGAGGAGATCGGCGCGACGTTCTATCCGTTTTTTTCACATCGCGAAATCGATCGCGCGTCCAAGCTTTGGCATTGGTCTCCACTGCGGCAACGCCTCTCGATCTCCGGCGAGCGGGC
>QHOQ01000042.1:1680-2947 GCA_003219355.1 Verrucomicrobiota bacterium | reverse complement strand
GAGCGGGCATCCGAGGGGAAAACAAACGCACTGACATTTGAATTCTTTGATGCGGGCCACGTCCTCGGCTCCACCGGAATTCTCCTGCGCACCGAAGGCCGCACGATTTTTTACACGGGCGATGTCAATTTTGACAACCAAACGATCATGGAGGCAGCAATTTTTCCGGAAGAAAAGATCGACATCTTAATCATGGAATGCACGCGAGGCGATCAGGCTAAACCTGCAAATTGGACGCGCGCCGGGGAGGAACGCCGCCTGGTGGAAGCAATTGATAAGGCTTTTACGCGCGGCGGGTGCGTTCTAATTCCCGTTTTCGCACTGGGCAAAACGCAAGAGGTGCTTGCCATGTTTTATAGATTCCGCCGCGAACAACTGCTGCCGGAATTTCCAATTTACATCGGCGGACTCAGTTCCAAGATGACCGATATTTACGACCGACGCGCGCATCTGGCTCGCCGGCAACTGCCGCGTTTGCAATTAATGGACGAAGTGGCGCCGTTTGTTCTGAATGGTCAAACCATTTTTGATGCGCCAGCCAGGTCCGGTCGAATTTATGCGCTCTCAAGTGGAATGATGACGCCCAAAACTCTCTCAAACATTTTCGCACGGCGTCTTGTTCAGAATCCGCAGCACTCGATTTTTTTTGTTGGCTACGCCGATCCCGAATCTCCGGCAGGTCTCCTGCGCGATGCACCTTCGGACCGGGAAGTAAGGCTCGATCCGGACGAACCGGCGCAGCGTGTGCGTTGCAACATCGAGCAATTTCAATTCAGCGCGCATGCAACGCGCGAGGCGTTGGTCGGTTACGCAAAAAGGCTTTCTCCGGCAAAAATCGTCCTCGTGCACGGCGACCCGCGGGCTGTCGAATGGATAAGAGCAACATTGATTGTCGGTCTTCCGAAGACGGAAGTCATCGTACCCACCCCGGGCGTCGAGATTGAACTGTAGAGGCACTCTATGACGCCGATTATAATTTTTCGCCGGTAATTAGTCCTGCGGTCATAGACCGCCGCTACGGCAAATGATGAGAGTCGCGTCCTGGAACATCAATTCACTGCGCAAACGCCAGCACCGCTTGTTTGCGTGGCTGGAGGCAACCAAGCCGGACATCGTTTGTTTGCAGGAAACGAAATGTCCGGACGAACAATTTCCAGTGCTCGCTTTGCAAGCAGCTGGTTATCACTCGGTTTACCACGGAGAGAAATCGTACAATGGCGTGGCGATTCTTTCAAAAAACGAGTCGCGTGATGTACGTCCATCGCTT
>QHOQ01000042.1:0-1594 GCA_003219355.1 Verrucomicrobiota bacterium | reverse complement strand
TCGGTTCACCCGCCTACGATTACAAAATAAATTGGTATGGACGGTTACGAGCGTGTTTGTCGAAAGAAGAATCTGCCGACCTGATTGTCTGCGGCGATTTCAATGTTGCACCGGAAGATGTCGATGTTCACGATCCTGAGCTGTGGCGCGGCGCGATTATGTGTTCTAATGGTGAACGGACAGCGTTCCGCCAATTATGCGAGGGCAGTTTGAAGGACACGCTGCGGCTGCATCACAAAGAAGGCGGGCTTTTCAGTTGGTGGGATTATCGGATGCTTTCGTTTCCGAAAAATCGCGGATTACGTATCGATATGATTCTGGCGGGCAAATCATTGGCGAGAAGGTGCACTGCCGCCGGAATCGATCGGGAAATGCGCAAGGGCAAGGAACCTTCGGATCATGCCCCGGTCTGGGCGGAATTTGATTTGTAGCGATGCTCCAATGAGCATCGCAAACTCGTGAAAATAAGGGCGACGGCCACAGACCGCTGCTACAGAAGAATGTAATGAAAGCGCAATCGGATTTGCGTGTCACCAATCCGCCACCGAAGCCGCTCATGATTTGGGACGGCGAATGTCATTTTTGCAGGCGCTGGATCGAGCGCTGGCGCGAAATTACTGCGAACGAAGTTGATTATGTCACCTATCAGGAAGCGGCGGAGCGATTTCCAGAAATTCCCCTCGAACAATTCCAGCGCGCTGTCGCTTTCATTGAACCAGACGGCAAAACTTTTTTTGCCGCTAAAGCTGTCTATCGCTCATTAGCTTGTCGCTCTTCGAGAAAATGGCTGGTCTGGAGCTATGACCACGTTCTCGGTTTCGCTGCGATTTCCGAGATCGCTTATGGACTTATCGCTCGTCACCGAAAATTCGGCTCGGCGGTTACGCGATTGCTTTGGGGAGGAGACGTTCGTCCGCCAACTTATTTCTGGGCCCGGCGGTGGTTTCTTCGCGCACTCGGCCTCATTTATCTGATCGCGTTCGTCTCGCTTTGGTTGCAAATGGACGGACTTATCGGAGGAAACGGCGTTTCGCCGGCAAATCAATTTCTGCGGGTAGCTCATGAACAGCTGGGCCGCCACGCCTATTCGCTTTTGCCGACATTTTGCTGGTTCAACTCAACCAACACCTTTCTCCATTTCCTCTGCGGCGGCGGCGTTGCTTTCTCTTTGTTGCTCGTTTTTGGAATTGCGCCAGTGATCTGTCTAACCGCCCTTTTCGTTTTTTATCTCTCGCTAACGGTTGCCGGACAAACATTCCTGAGTTTTCAATGGGACATTTTGCTGCTCGAGACCGGCTTCTTGTCGATCTTTCTCGCGCCATGGCGGCTTTTGCAAAAGCGTGAACAAGAATCGCCAGTTTCGCGCGCCGCTCTATTCTTGCTCAAGCTACTTCTTTTCAAATTGATGGTGATGTCGGGCGTGGTGAAGCTCACCAGTGGCGATGATTGCTGGTGGAACCTGACGGCACTCGATTATCATTACTGGTCGCAACCGTTGCCGACGATCTTCGGATGGTGGGCCGATCAGCACCCGGAATGGTTCAAACATTTCTCGGTCGGATTTTGCATGGCGGTGGAGATCATCGCGCCGTTT
>QHOQ01000041.1:512-4462 GCA_003219355.1 Verrucomicrobiota bacterium | reverse complement strand
GTGGAAGGTCCAACCGATGACCCGGAGATCAACAAACTGCGCGAACGTCAGCGCCGGAATTTTCTGGCGACCCTTTTTCTTTCGCAAGGCGTGCCGATGCTCTGCGGCGGTGACGAATGGGGCAGAACGCAAAACGGAAACAATAACGCTTACTGCCAGGACAATGAGATCAGCTGGTTTAATTGGGAGCGCGATGAAAAACAGAATCAATTGCTTGGGTTTACGCGACAGTTGATTCAGCTCCGGAAAGATCATCCGGTCTTTCGCCGTCCGAAATTTTTCCAAGGCCGGCGAATTCGTGGTTCGGAAATCAGGGATGTGATGTGGTTTAACCCAGGCGGTAACGAAATGAGCGAAGAAGAGTGGGCGCACCCGTTCGTTCGTTGTCTCGGCATGCTTTTAACCGGCGACACGATGGACGTGTTCAATTTCGAGGGTGAGCCAATCCGCGATGACACATTTTTGTTGCTGATCAACGCGCATTATGAACCGATCCCATTTGTCCTGCCGGGTCGGGAACATATCGAATGGCAACTCATTCTCGACACCACGGGCGCGGCGGGTTTTTTGACGGAGCCGAGGAAATTCGCATCGGGCGACGATGTCGATCTTGGCGGCCGCTGTGCCTGTTTGCTTCAACTGGTCACTGGCGCGCATGCTCAAGCTCGGGAGGAATCGTGGAAGAAACGCCAGGTCGAATTTCCGGCGCTCAGTGCCGAAGAAGAACGCGCTCGCGGAAAATAAGGCGCGCACGTGCGCTCGACATGAAAAATTCAGCGCGATCTTGTCGCCAGACACGAATTAGTTATATAGAAATGTGCGCTTTTCATGCGCGACCAATCCTGGTCCCTGATTCGCCATGACACCGAGTTCTCTCATCATCGTCACCGATCGCGGCAGTTTAAAAGCATATCGAGTGGATGAGACGCCCACGCGTGGGCCGAGCCTGAAACTAGTGCAGGCATTCAACGTCACCGACGCGCACGGGAGGCTCGTTGATAAGGTAACTGATTTGGCCGGGCGATTTCCGGTGAGCGATGGCGCGGGCGGACGGCATGCAAATTCGATCGCGGAACGGACACAGCTTGAAACCGAAACCGATCGCCGCATTCATAAACAGCTCGCCGATCAGATTGCAAAAATCGTGGAGAGTGACGGCGTCGAAGGCTGGTCGTTTGCCGCGCCGGCGTCGATCCACGCTGCCATTGTCGATCTATTGCCGAGAAAAGTCCGCGACCGGATTGTCGAGCATGTAAAATCCGATCTGGTCAAAACTGAACCGTCAAAATTGCCGGCGCACTTTCGTTCGCTCCAGGAAATTTGAAGATGCTCAATTTCTGGATGGCGGCTCCGGGATCGGACGCCGCAACAGTTCGCTTCACTCAACGCCCGAGAGAGCATTACTATCTAATTAATCATGCAACTGCCTGTTTAGATCAGTTATCGGGGTCTGGAAAAATCCGACCAGATCGACAATCTCGTATTGGACAAAGCCGCGCGGCTGGAAAAATTCTGCGATCACATTAACCGCTGCGATGTGGCGATCGAACAACCGAACCACACCCATCACAAAGGAAATCAATACCGTGTTCGCATTGATGTGACCGTTTCGCGCGGTCACGAGCTCGTCGCCGACGAGCAACAGAAAGACAACGGCACGCACGATCCGCTTAACAAAGTGATCCACGACGCCTTCAAAACAATGGAGCGTCAGTTGCGCCACCTCGTCGACGTTCAACGGCGCGAGGTGAAGACGCACGCCGATTCGCGTTCGCCGAAGTAAGTGCTAGAGCGCGGCGGTGAGGATCTCGGCCGCGAGATCTGGAAGCGACTTGCTATCCTGGTTGTCCAGGAGGATCACCGTCCAACTACCGTCCAATAATATCGTCATGCAGCTGTGGAAGCCTGGTAGATCACCAGAGTGGGAGGCGAGCATAATATTCGCAGACCGTGGCGGACGCTCGGTATCGTAGTCGTTTGCGAGGAACTTCCGAAGGTGGTCTCGATCCGTTCGACCAACGTGCCAGCCGTATGAATATCCAAGCGGCCGCATCGCAAATAGTTCAGCCTTAGCTTCCTTGCCAAGCGCCGTACCGTCCATCAGCGCGCACCGCCACCGCCACAGGTCAAGTACCGACGAATACAATCCGCCGGACGCGAACGTAACGGACCATTCAATGTAGGGAGCTTTTACCAGCCTACCATTCTCCACGACATAAGCAGTCGCGAGACGCGGCACCACATCTCGAGGTCCACTGATGCCAGTATCGTGCAGACCCGCGCGAGAGGCGAGCCGCTGAACGCCCTCAAGATAGCTTTGGCCTGAGACCCGCTCGTAAATCGCGCCTAGAATAAGATAACCACAGTTGCAGTAATTGAACCGGCTGCCTGGCTCGAACTCCAGCTGACCGCTGCAATAGTTGCGAACGACCTCGGCCGGTGTGGCCGGTCGCTTCACGATCTCCAAAATGTCTGGCCGATGTGCTAGATCGGGTATGCCTGATGAATGATCCAGGAGATTACGGATAGTCACGAGGCGACCGGACTCAGCGCGATAATCCGGAAGGTAGGTGGACAATGGCGCATCGAGATCAATGCGGCGCTGCTGCACCAACCCTAGGATGAGGGCTGCGGTGAATTGCTTTGTCAGCGATCCAATTTGGAAGCGAGTCTCGGCCGTGTTCGAGACACGCCATGATTTGTCGGCCAGCCCAATGGAACGCACGTACACGACACGATCGTCCCGACCGACCAGAACGGAGCCCGTGAACTTCCCCGCTCCGTGGTACTTCATGACGATGTTGTCAATGGCGCTATCTTGCGCCCTTCGATCACCCGAGCACGCACAGAGCGCCACCATCATGAGCGTGAGAGGCGCCAGCCGCCGACCTTGAATACGGTACTCAGCGAGCAACCGGGTCTGTTTCATCAAAGCAAAGTCGGTCGTCACGTCTCGAAATGGTTCGGGATTGGCTGCAGCACTTTGGTTAGATGGTCCTTGGCTTCCGATCACAACCACCTTCTGCCACAACGGCCGGTGCACATCATCTCCTAAGTGTTAGGCTTGGCGTAATGATCTGCGCCAAGAAAGTGCAGTGAGACATACGGTTCATCGCCGATGACCCAGCTGTCGTGCGGCACAGGCGGGATGTAAAAAAGCTCCCCCGCTCGCAATTCGACTACGCGACCATCATCGAAGGCAGCTGTCGCAGTGCCGGAGAGTACTAAGCCGACGTGTTCGACATTGCAGCGGGTCGCGCCAACGCTGGCGCCGACGTGCTCGCTCCACCTCCAGCCAGGCTCATATGTAGCGCGGCCAATCGTCATCCCACCGAGATGCACCAACTCGAAGCGACCTTTCTGCAGAACGCGAACTTCGTCCGGCGACTCGAACCGTTTCAGAATAACACTAACTTCCTCGCTACTCATCGATCGACATCAGCATCGCTTTCTCGTTTGTAATTTCCTACTTTTCCTTCTCCGCGGCTAACTGCATCGCCTGATTCGGCGTTGGCGTGGCATACTCAAAAGTCGTTTGGTGTTACAATGATTTCGCCGAGATGTCTCCCTAACTTGTCGCGGCATACATAGTGCGGCTCTACTTTATGGTCACGACGGCCAGCGGTGGACCGGAGCGATTGGTTAGACACTATTGCGGATGCGAAGCCTGATCATCCTTAATGCGCTTCAGTGTATAAACGCCACTCGGGAGAACGAGACCTTCCGGGCGTCCCGGCCCTTCCTGCGATAGTGTGCGAAACTTCAGTGTGTCGCGAGTAAGCTCGATGACCTCGTCAACAGTCGTAGAGTCGCTCGACTCCCCGACAAAACGCCACGTTTCGATAAGCTTGCCGTGCTCGATGCGCCACTTTCCGCGCGTGTTCTGACCATCGTCCGGAGGATCAAGTATCCAAGTCCCGTCTGCGCGATATTGTGTGTCGTGCCGATAG
>QHOQ01000041.1:0-455 GCA_003219355.1 Verrucomicrobiota bacterium | reverse complement strand
CCGGCCAACATGGAAGTTGTCAGAGCGAGAAAAACGACCGCGGTCCGCATAAGTCTAACGAGAACTAGGCCGAATAATTCGATCTAACCCCGGCGAACCTTACGACGAGACGCGCAAAAATTTACGCCGGTGCGCCGCCGAGTGCGCCGGGGAGCGGCGGCGTGACGTCGGGCGCGGCGACGATTTGCTTGGGCGGTTTTTCCGGCGGCATTTTTTGACCATCCGGGGGCGCACTGCCGCGGGGCGGATTTATCAAGCGACCTTGCTCGACAATTTCTTTAATTTGCGAGCCATCGAGCGTCTCGTACTCAAGCAATGCTTTTGCGATGACCTCCAGCTGGTCGCGATGGGCGATGAGGGTTTGTTTCGCCAGTTGATAGGCTTCATCGAGTAGCCTGCGCACTTCCTGATCGATTTGCTCCGCTGTCGCTTCGCTGTAATCGCGAGCGCGCGAA
>QHOQ01000040.1 GCA_003219355.1 Verrucomicrobiota bacterium | reverse complement strand
AGCAGGAACAAAAGCGTTCCGGCTCCTACGGATTTAGCGTGCAGGGTAATCGTGTTGTCCCCTCTACCGGGGGTGGACCGGGACGCTATGTCGGTTATCCGATGGGATACTGGTGCGAATTCGCACCAGCGTATGGATTTCACCAAGGCTTTGTCCATCCGTCCCCGCGCACACATGGTTGTATCCGGTTGCACGGCGAGGCTGCGGCGAAATTTTTCGCCCTCGTAAAAATTGGCACCCCGGTGAACATCGCAACTTCGCAGCCAGAAGATGCGACACTTGGATCGAAAGTGCAGCGCGTCGATGATTCGAAAACGCCCGATCCAAGTCCGAGCGTGATGATTACGTCGGCGGCCTTCGAGAAACCGAGCGGGCCGCTTCTCCAGTAGGCATATTCTACGGACGCTCCGTCCGTTTTAATTGTGAGCACGAATCTTATTTCCAGTGGCACGACAGCGCGCGAGAAAATCAATTTGCGCACGCCGGACGTCATGGCCGCGGTTCAGGAACAGGTGGAATCGCATTACCGGAGCGACATCGTCGAAAAAGTGCGGCGCGCGGGCGGCATCATCTCCGTGGGCGACACCACCGTGCGCCTGGCGAAACAATTTGGTTTTTGTTATGGCGTTGAGCGTGCGATCGATCTGGCCTACGCCGCGCGCAAAGTTTTTAAAGATCGCCGGCTCTTCATCGTCGGCGAGATCATTCATAATCCTGAGGTCAATCAACAAATCGCCTCGTTAGGTATAAAGAACCTCACGGGGCAAAACAAGCAGGCCGACATTTCGGACCTCGGACCGGAAGACGTGGTCATCGTGCCCGCGTTCGGAACG
This sequence comes from Verrucomicrobiota bacterium, assembly GCA_003219355.1. Lineage (GTDB taxonomy): Bacteria > Verrucomicrobiota > Verrucomicrobiia > Chthoniobacterales > UBA10450 > Udaeobacter. The sequence continues at coordinate 3,989 of QHOQ01000040.1, read as the reverse complement.
GAATTGTCGATCCAGCAGCAGATCAAGGACCGCGGCTGCCAGATCGTCGATACCACCTGCGGGGACGTGATGAGCGTCTGGAAGCGGGTTCGTAAATATGCCAGCGAATCGGCCACTTCAATCATTCACGGCAAGGCCGAACATGAAGAGACCAAGGCAACCAGTTCGCGCGCGCTCGGCGACGGAAAGGGCCATTATTTATCTCGTGGTGCTGACGCTCGCCGATACCGATTACGTTTGCGAATACATCCGGCACGGTGGCGACAAGCAGGCTTTCCTCGAAAAGTTTCACGGCGCGCATTCGCCCGGATTCGATCCGGACGTGCATCTGCAAACGGTCGGCGTCGCGAACCAGACGACCATGTTGCGCGGTGAAACCGAGGAAGTCCAGCGGAGGGTTCGACAGGCCATCGTCGATCGAGACGGGCCGGAGCTCGCGGCGAAGAATTTTCGGTTTTTCGATACGATCTGCGGCGCGACACAGGAGCGGCAGGATGCTTTGCGCGAGTTGCTCAACGTCAAAATGGACATTTTGCTGGTGGTTGGCGGCTACAATAGCTCGAACACATCGCATCTTGCCGAGATGGGCGAAGAAAAACTGCCGACCTATTTTGTGTTGAACGCTTCGCGGCTTCTTTCGAGCGACGAGATCAAACACTACGATTTGCATGAGAAGTCTGAGGTGATCGCGAAAAACTGGCTGCCGCATGGGCCTGCTGTCATTGGCATCACCGCTGGGGCATCCTGTCCGAACAACCTGATCGAAGAGACCTTGATCCGGCTTTTTGAGTTGCGGGGGATTTCGCGCTACGAGCTCGACGCCGCGGCGTAAGAAACGGCATCTGTAGTGGCGGCTGTTCTCAGCCGCAAATTCCTTCTTGTGCGCGTGACGACACACGCCTCTACAAGAACTTCATCCGCGCGATTTCCGGGCCAGACTCGAAATATCTTCTGATATGCGCGCAATCTGGAAAGGCAGCATCAGTTTCGGCTTGGTCAACATTCCTATCGCTCTTTATCCCGCCACCCGAAAAGAGGAACTGAGTTTTCGCTTGTTGCGGCGCAGCGATCTTAGCCCCGTCAATTACAAGCGAGTCGCCGAAAAGGACGGCAAAGAAGTATCATGGGACGAAATTGTCAAAGGGTACGAATACGAAAAGGGAAAATACGTCGTGCTGAAAAATGAGGATTTTCAGCGAGTCGATCTGGAAGCGACCCAGACCGTGGACATCCAGGATTTTGTCGATCAGGAAGAGATCGATCCGATGTTTTTCTACAAGCCCTACTATTTGGAACCCCAAAAAGGAGGAGACAAAGCTTACGTGCTTTTGCGGGATGCTCTCGAGAAGAACAAAAAAGTGGGAATCGCCAAGGTGGTGATCAAGACGCGCCAATATCTCGCCGGCGTGAAAGCCGAGGACGGCGTCCTCCTGCTCGAGCTGATGCATTTTGCCGAAGAACTCGCCGACAGCGGCAAGCTGCACGTTCCGAAGAAAATCGAGACGGGAAAACGCGAGATAAACATGGCCACTGCGCTTATCGACAGCATGAGCTCGAAATGGAATCCGGAAAAATATCGCGACGATTACCGCGAAGCGCTCATGGAGGTGATTGAAGAAAAGGTCGAAGCCGGCGGAAAAGAGATTGAAGAAAAACCAAAGCCGAGGAAGCAACCAACCAAAGTGATTGATCTCGTTTCAGTGTTGCAGCAAAGCTTGGAGAAAGCAGGCGGCGCGAAAAAGAAAACGGCAAGGAAACATCGCGCGAAACACGCGCACCACGCGAAAAAAGCGGCGTGATTGTAGTGGCGCTGTCCTCAGCCGCAAGTCGGTTTCTGCGCGTGAGGACACGCGCCTCTACACCATTGGCTTGACAGACAAGATCGGCATCATCAACCTCGCCGCATGAACTTTCTGAATCGATTTACAGACCCAGTTTACTGCATCATGCGGCTGATCGTGGGGCTGGTCTATGCCTGTCATGGTGGGCAAAAGCTTCTTGGTTTTCCCGGTGGTGGACACGGCGGCGCACATGGTCTGATGTTGGTGGGCGGAATTGTGGAACTCGTAGGCGGATTCTTGATCGCATTTGGATTGTTCACGCGTCTGGCCGCGTTCGTTTCCAGCGGTGAAATGGCCGTTGCCTATTTTATGGTGCACGCCGCGGGCAAGGCGCTCGCTCAGGCGGGGAGCCCAATCGAGCAATTTTTCCCTATCCTGAACAAGGGAGAACTTGCTGTCGTTTTGTGCTGGATATTTTTCTTTATGATTTTCTATGGTTCGGGCCGCTGGAGCATTGATGCGTTTTTGGCCCGTAAAAGCACTCACGTAACGACGCCATCGACTGCTTAAGATCAACATCATTAAACGCGACGTATGAACCCTTTGAATCGGTTTGCTGATCCATTTTATTGCATGACCCGGCTGATAGTCGGTTTGATGTTTGCCTCTCATGGTGGGCAATTAGTGCTGGGAATGTTCGGCGGGATGCCCGGTTCAGACAACATGATGATGCAGGTCGGCGGTTGGATTCAGCTTATCGGTGGATTTCTCATCGCCTTTGGTCTGTTTACTCGGCTCGCTGCTTTCATCTGCAGTGGTGAGATGGCAGTGGCTTATTTTATGATCCATGTGGCCAACGCCCCAACGCCAATGGCCAAGTTTTTCCCAATCTCGAGTGCCGGACCACAAGTTTCCAACAAAGGCGAGCTGGCTATCTTCTATTGCTGGTTTTTTTTGTTTGTCGTGTTTTATGGCGCCGGACGCTGGAGCATTGATGCGATGATCCGTAAAGGCCCCGCGACAAAGCCCTAAGCTTCGCGGGGATTCGGCAATCGTAGGATCGATATTTTTATTCGATGAAACAAGGATATGCGCGAGGAAGATTTCTCGGCGCGATGCTGGTCGCGGTAATTATGTGCGATCCTCTTTGTAATGCTCTCGCCCAGGATTGGGCGAAAGAGCGGCTCAACAATTCGCCCCGTCACGGAGAATGGGTCGATCTCAAGTCGGGCGAGCGCACGATCAAAGCGTTCGTCGTTTATCCGGAACGCAAAGAAAAAACGCCCGTCGTCCTGGTCGTTCACGAAATTTTCGGTCTGTCGGATTGGATTCGCGGCGTCTGCGACCAACTCGCCGAGAGCGGCGTGATTGCGATCGCGCCTGATCTTTTGTCCGGCCAAACTTATTCGGATGTCGATGGAGCGCGCAAAGCGATCTCTGCATTGAAACCGGAGCAGATCAAAGCGGATCTCGACGCAGCAGCCGATTACGCTTCAAAAATTCCCGCAAGCAATGGAACTCTTGCAGTCTGTGGATTCTGTTGGGGTGGGGGTGTGACCTTCGCTTACGCGACTGAAAATCCAAAATTGAAAGCGGCATATTCATTTTATGGGTTGGCGGGGGTTACCTTGGCCGGGCTTATGGGGCAGTATCGTGGAATTCAGCCACCGCCGGACGAGGCATCAAAAGTCGCGAACATCTCGTGTCCTGTGTATGGCTTTTACGGCGAGAACGACGAGCGTGTGAACGCGACCATTCCAAAAGCGGAAGAGTTAATGAAAGTGGCCGGCAAGAAATATGAGCCGGTGATTTACAAGGGCGCGGGCCACGGCTTCATGCGCGAAGGCGAAATGCCAAATGCAAACGAAGCGAACAAGAAAGCGCGCGACGACGCCTGGGCCCGCTGGAAAAAACTGCTCAAGCAGCTCTGACATCGGTAGGGACAGCGCGCTGCGGTGCGTCCCCACCTGTTATTTCTTCCGGTTCAATTCATCTGCTCGTGGCCATCTTGAGGAAATTCGCCACCGCGACGGTGTCGAAGTAAAACATCTGGGCGCGGGCCAGCTTCCCATCACGGAGTTGATAGAGGCCGAGCACCTCGCCATCAAATTGTTCCCCCGACGGGCTCACTCCGCGCTGTCGCCAAAGAACTACTCCCTCATCCTCGCCTGCAGCCACGACGCGCGGATCCATCCTTCGCTCGGTCTC
>QHOQ01000086.1 GCA_003219355.1 Verrucomicrobiota bacterium | reverse complement strand
TCGAGATTGTCTCGGAAATTGGTGACGCGCTCTGCCGCAAACTGGGTGGTCATCCGTTCGGGCGCGCGGAGGAGTAGCAGGAGTCGGAAATTGTCGATCGATGATTTGAGTGAGATCATGCCACGCTTCCGCACTTGTAAATTCGCCGCTCGTGATGAGAATCGATTCTTACGCCAAAGCGTCGCATCGGCATGATTGAGCGCCATCGCACTGAGACCATTGTAAGGGAGCGTTACACCGCCGGCGCGAAATCACCGGAAGCGGAGCTTTGTTGCCCGGTCAATTACGAATCTGAGTATCTCAAAGTCATTCCGTCGGAAGTGATCGAGCGCGATTACGGCTGCGGCGATCCCTCCCGTTATCTGCGTGAAGGCGAAACCGTTCTCGATTTGGGTAGCGGCACGGGCAAAGTCTGTTTCATTGCCGCGCAAATCGTTGGGCCTAAAGGCAAAGTCATTGGGATCGATATGACCGACGAAATGCTCGAGGTAGCGCGTCGCAACGCGCCGATCGTCGCGAAGCGGACCGGTTATGCAAACGTGGAATTCCGGAAAGGTCGTATTCAGGATCTTGCGCTCGACCTGGAACGACTCGATCAAGAACTTGAGCGGCGGCCGATTACAGCCGCGGCTTCATTTCTCGCCGCGGATGAATTAGCGCAGGAATTGCGAGTGAAGTATCCACTCATAGCGAGCGATTCGATTGACGTTGTCGTCTCCAATTGCGTGCTCAACCTGGTTGAACCGAATTCGAAAAGACAACTTTTCGAGGAAATCTTTCGCGTTCTTAAAAAGGGTGGCCGCGCTGTGATTTGCGACATTGTGAGCGACGAACCCGTACCAGACGATTTGCAAGATGATCCGGAGCTTTGGAGCGGTTGTATTTCAGGGGCGTTGACTGAAGAAGGTTTTCTCGCCGCTTTCGAAACCGCGGGGTTTTACGGAATCCAGATCTTGAAACTGGATGCGAAGCCATGGCGAACTGTGCACGATATCGAATTTCGTTCAGTTACAATCGAAGCGTTCAAAGGGAAACAGGGCGAATGTTTCGAGCGTAATCAGGCGGTGATTTATCGCGGTCCGTTCAGAGAAGTTCTCGATGACGACAATCATCGGATGGAGCGCGGCAAACGCTACGCCGTTTGCGACAAGACCTACAATCTTTACAAGAAGGCGCCTTACCGTGAATCCTTCGAACTCATTAAGCCGATTGTCGATGTGTCGCTGGCCGAAGCAAAGCCGTTCGATTGTTCGGGCATGTCTTTGCGGCATCCGAAAGAAACTAAAGGTCAGGATTACGATGCAACGACGAAAGCCAACAACACGTGCTGCGATGCTAGCGATTGCTGCTGATTTTCCCAGGTGATGAACAAGTTCGCGCAAAAACTGAAAGACCATTCGATCTCACTTCGTCGCGGGCGACCTGAGATTCTTCAGGTCAACGTTGGCAAGCTTTGCAATCTCACGTGCGTGCATTGCCATGTGAACGCCGGACCGAAGCGGAAAGAGATTATGGCGCACGAGACAATTGATCGTGTGCTCGAGTGGTTGAACGAAACCGAGATTCCAGTTGTCGATTTTACGGGCGGCGCACCGGAAATGATTCCGGATTTTCGTTATTTCATCGAGCGGGTGAAAACACTCGAAAACCCGCGTCACGTCATTGATCGATGCAACTTAACGATCCTGCTCGATCCTGGCTACGAAGAGCTGCCGGAATTTTTCGCCAAACACAAGGTCGAGATCATCGCGTCAATGCCGTGTTACACACCAGAGAATGTGAACATGCAACGCGGCGAAGGCGTATTTGAAGGGAGCATCGCTGCCTTGCAACGCCTCAACTCGTTAGGCTATGGCATCGAGCCAGAGTTGCCACTGAATCTCGTTTACAATCCCGTCGGCGCGTTTTTGCCAGGCCGGCAGGCAGAACTGGAGTCGAATTACAAACGCGAGCTCAAAGGCCATTTCGGTATCGTATTTAACAAACTTTACAGCATTACTAATCTTCCCATCGGCCGTTTCGCCGCTTACCTGCGCCATAAAGCGAAGCTCGAGGAATATATGGAATTGCTCATCAGCGCGTTTAACCCTGCGACCATTGACGGCCTCATGTGCCGCAACACCCTCAGTGTGGGATGGCGTGGCGAGGTTTACGACTGCGATTTTAATCAACAACTCGACATGCAATGGGTGAATGGGCGGGCACTTTTCCTCTGGGATCTGGATCCAGATGCGATCGACAATCGCGAGATCATGACCGGCAACCACTGCTTCGGTTGCACTGCAGGCGCTGGCTCAAGCTGCGGCGGCGCGATTGTGTAGCGCGTGCCGAAGTAGGTAGGGCGATTGACTCGATCGCCTGGGCGCTCGAACGCCCGTGCAGGTCCAGAAAAGCGTCGCGGGCGGTTCAGGTGAACCGCCCCTACCCTTTCGATATGGCGACAACGTGGGCGGCCATCGGAATGACGAATTCGTTTCCTCTCGCATAACGGCTCACCTCACGTTCAATCGCCATGCAAATCGCGCTCAGCCTTTCTGGGGACTGCCGTGCGAGAAGTCCGGCGGTGCGAACTCCGGCATCGCGCTCCGCTTCGAAGAGATAGCGCGGGGTTGGGACACTCCACTCCGCCAATCGGGTCTCAAAGATCATTGACGTGCCGTCGAATCCGTTTTGCTGCAAAGCCTTCCGGCATTCTTCCCTCTTGGCATACAAAAATTTCGAGGGACCCTCCGGTACTTCTACATTCAGATCGGCCTGGGCTTCGATCGCGTCGTTCACGATTTTCCCACCGGGATTTTCATGCGGTTCCGCCCAGATTGTGAATCCAAACTTCCCTGTCGGTCTCAATACACGGAAGGCTTCCCGACACGCTTTTTCCGGGTGCGCAAGATGAAGCAGGCCGAAGTTAACCAAGACACGGTCGTAGCTCGCATCGTCAAACGGCAGCGCCTGACCATCACCTTGAAGGAACGAAATATCAGGGAACATCCGTTTTGCGGTCGCCACCGTTTTTTCCGAGAAATCAATTCCTGTTGGAATAGCACCCAGTTTCCGCACAGCGGTAGACACGTACCCGGGTCCGCACGCGACATCCAATACCGACATTCCCGATGAAACTTGAGCCCGATCGATCAAATAAGGAATGAACTGTCGCGTCAGTGACGACCACACGGCGTCGTACTTGTCGGCCACACGTTCCCAGCCTTCATGTTCGAAATGGGTAAATTCATCCTTCATTTTGTCACGGTGGCGATGCTGGACCGGCTCGCATTAAGGTGGATCGACCGCTCCGTCGGGCGATGCTATTACGTATGAGGCTCTGCTGCCAAATTTAGCAGGGACTACGCAATCTGCCGTACGTTTCGCACAGCAGGACAACTACAATTTATTCGAGCGGAAATTCGATTGGCTCTTCTTCTTCGCGCGGAACCAGCTTGTTTCGCTCAATGATTCGAGCGCAAGTATTCCAACGAAGCAATGCATCATCGTGGCCGGGCGGACGAATTGCTTCCGCCTTTTCAAAGCAGCTCATGGCTTCGTGAAAAAGCTCGTACGCCTGAAATCGGCAGCCGGGTGTATTCTGGGTCAGTTTTGTTTTACCCCTACGCTCTGCGAAGATCCCAGTGTAATACGTGCGCTCATATTCGCTTTTAATTCGCGACAGAAGATCCTTGGCCTGTGCGTCACTTACGCCGTAATCTTTTGTGAAACGATCCGTCAACGCGAGCAGCAACGTAATGATTGCCTCTTGGTTTTCGGGATCGGTTTTCAATACATCAAGGCAAATGCTCTCGGCTTCAGCGGGCTCGTTGAGCAAGCGATAACGCATCGCTTTTTCGAGCGCGGCTGGAACGGCTTCTCTGGAGAGCGATTTAAGTTCGGGCATGGGATTCGTTGAACCGTTAAAGAGTTAAAGCGTTGAAGGGGAGAAAGTCTTGCGGAAACACCGCTTCATCACTTTAACCCTTTATCGCTTAATCGCTTTAACGTCCTCCAAATCCAACCAAATGGATCGTAAAATTCATCCACCACCCGCTCCTTTAGTGGAATGATTCCGTTGTCGGTGATCTCAATGCTCTCAGGACAAACTTTTGTGCAACATTTCGTGATGTTGCAGTAGCCGATTCCCTGTGTGTTTCGCAATTCGTCGATGCGATTTTCAGTGTCAAGCGGATGCATTTCGAGTGCCGCGACGTGAATCAAAAATCGTGGCCCAATGAATTGTTCGTGCATCTGATGATCGCGCAGTACGTGGCAAACATCCTGGCAAAGAAAACACTCGATGCATTTACGAAATTCCTGGACACGATCGATGTCCTCTTGCTGCATTCGCCAGGTGCCGTCTGGCGCGTCAGGCGGACGCGGTTTGAACTTCTTAATTTTTTTCTTCACTCGAAAATTCCACGAAACATCCGTGATCAAATCTCTTAGCACCGGAAACGCTTTCATCGGCTCAACTGTGATCGGTCTGTCGAGCGGCAATTCGCTCATTCGCGTCATGCACATCAGTTTCGGCATTCCGTTGACTTCCGCCGAACACGATCCGCACTTCCCCGCCTTGCAATTCCAACGACAGGCGAGGTCGTTCGCTTGCGTCGCCTGAATGTGATTGACAGCGTCGAGCACAACCATGCCTTCGGAGATCTCTGTTGTGTAATCGTGGAATTCGCCGCCCTTCGCATCGCCGCGCCAGATTTTGAAGGTGGCTGTTTTCATTTGTGATCTTCAAACGTGGAACCTCGACCTCGCTCTTTCATACACGATCTAACGATTCACGAATCAGGATTCACGAGTTAGCGATTCTCCTCAATCACCTGCTTCAAATTATCCGGCATTTCCTGGATTGGTTCTAATCGAACTTGCATCGATCCGTCTGCGGCTTTCGAAACGATCGTGTTCACTTTACCAAGAGCCTCGTCTTTGTTCGGGTAATCTTCGCGGAATTGCGCGCCGCGACTTTCTTTTCTTTCCAGCGCTGCGCACGCGATCGCTTCCGAGACCGTTAATAGATTTTTCAAATCGAGTGCGGTATGCCAGCCAGGATTGAATTCGCGGTTCCCGATAACGCGAACGCCATTCGCGCGATCTCGAAATTCTTTCAGTCGGTCCAGTACCGGTTTCATTTCGTTTTCATTGCGCACGATTCCGACGCTGTGCTGCATTATCTCCTGCAAATCGTGTTGGACCTGATACGGATTTTCGTTGCCGGCCCTTTCGAACGCCGCCAGCGCTTCGCGCGCAGTGGTTTCGATCTTGTCGTTATCGACCTCGCCGAGCGAATTTTCTTTGGCGAATTTCGCGGCAAATTCTCCCGCGCGTTTTCCAAAGACTAAGAGATCGGAAAGCGAATTGCCGCCGAGCCGATTTGCCCCATTAATCCCAGCCGCGCATTCCCCCGCGGCAAACAAACCAGGCAGGCGAGACATTTGTGTGTCTGGATCGACGCGCACCCCACCCATGATGTAATGCGTTGTCGGTCCGACCTCCATCGCCTGCTCCGTGATATCGATGTCTGCCAGTTGTTTAAACTGGTGGTACATGCTCGGTAGTTTCCTTTTGATGTACTCAGCGGAGTTCGGAAGTTTTTGCTTGATCCAGGAGATATCGAGAAACACTCCGCCATGAGGACTTCCCCGCCCTTCTTTGATCTCGCGTACGATGCAGCGTGAGACGTGATCGCGAGTTAGCAGCTCCGGCGGGCGACGCGCATTTTTATCCCCCTGGCAATAGCGCCACCCTTCTTCTTCGTTGTCGGCTGTCTGGGCTTTGTAGCTCGCAGGAATGTCATCGAACATGAAGCGGCGACCTTCCTTATTTGTGAGAATCCCGCCATCGCCGCGCACGCCTTCGGTAACGAGAATCCCGGAAACGCTCGGCGGCCACACCATCCCCGTCGGATGAAATTGGACGAATTCCATGTCGATCAGTTCTGCGCCTGCGTCGTAGGCGAGCGAGTGGCCATCGCCCGTGTATTCCCAACTATTGCTGGTGATTTTGTAGGCGCGGCCGATGCCACCGGTCGCGAGCACAATCGCTTTGGCACGGAAAATCTTGAAGCGTCCGCGCTCGCGCTCATAGCCGAACGCGCCGACTACGCGGTCGCCATCTTTCAATAAGGAAAGAATCGTGTGTTCCATGTAGACATCGATTCCTTGATGAATCCCGTGATCTTGAAGTGTGCGGATCATTTCCAGGCCGGTGCGATCGCCGACATGCGCGAGACGGGCATATTTGTGACCGCCGAAATTCCTTTGCAGAATCCGGCCGTCCTTTGTCCGATCAAAAACTGCGCCCCAAGCTTCAAGCTCCCGGACACGGTCCGGCGCTTCCCTGGCATGCAGTTCGGCCATACGCCAGTTGTTGACGTATTGGCCACCGCGCATGGTATCGGAGAAATGCACCTTCCAGTTGTCCCGCTCATCGACATTGGCCAACGCGGCGGCGATTCCGCCTTCCGCCATCACCGTATGCGCCTTTCCCAGAAGCGATTTGCACACTAACCCGACGGAAACTCCAGCCGCGGATGCTTCAATCGCCGCACGGAGCCCAGCACCTCCAGCGCCGATGACAAGAACGTCGCGTTCGAAAGTTTCGTAATCGGGCATGGGATTCGTTGAAGCGTTAAAGAGTTGAAGCGTTGAAACATAGCCGCAGGAGAAATCTGAACCGTTTCATCGCGTCAACCCTTCAACGGCTAAACGATTCGCCAATCTGTCCAGACACCCATCGAGCAGAGCCGCACATAAAGATCGGTGAAACCGACCCAGAACAAACTCAGCCAGGCCCAAAGCATGTGGCGCCGATTGAAACACGTCACACAAGCGTATGCGCGATAACACGTCGGCGATTTAGAAAATTGATCGAGAAATCCGCCGGCCAAATGGCGCAGGGAATGACAACCAAACGTATAACCGCTGAGCAGAACGACATTGATTGCGAGAACCATTGCCCCAACGCCGATGCCTAACACATTTTTCCCTGTCGTTGGATCGACAAACCAAAGCGCTTTCCATACGTCATAGGTAAGGATCACAATAAAAACGAGAGCGAGATAGAGAAAATAACGGTGAACGTTTTGCATGATCAGCGGGAAAGAACGTTCGCCCAGATAACTCTTTCGAGGTTCGCCCACGGTGCATGCCGGCGGATCAGCCCAGAAAGATTTATAGTATGCGCCCCGGTAGTAGTAACAGGTGAGACGAAATCCGCCGGGCGCCCAAAGAATTAGTAACGCCGGAGAAAAAATGAGCCACGCCGGCCACCAGGAAGGTTTGGGTCCAAACCAACTGTGCGGCGAGTCACCAAAAATTTCCGGTGAATAAAACGGCGAGATGTAATTGCCAAAAAAATAATGGCTCCCTTGGAATGCCGCCCAGGTCGAATACACGATGAAGATCGACAATCCGAGAAAGACGAGAAGCGGCTGCGTCCACCAAACATCCGCGCGCATCGTTTGTCCAAACGAACGCCGCGGGAACGTTGCCTCTGCTCCGTTCATTGACCGTCGACCCCTTCCACAGGGAACCGTGCCTTCTTCCACGCTTCCCAACTGCCCGGAACATTCCAAAGCTCATTAAATCCTTCCGGTTTTAGAATACTCGTGGCGATGCTTGCCCGATATCCGCTCCCGCAATAAACAGCCGTCGGCTTTGCGCGATCAAGCTCGCCAATCCGCTTGTGCAACTCGGGAAGAAAAATGTGACGCGCGCCGGGCACGTGTCCCTTTTTCCATTCTCCCGGCGAGCGAACGTCGAGAACCTGGAGGGTCGATCTGCGTTCGTTAAGCTCATGCACGCTCATCTGACCGATTTTTTCGAGCGGAGATCCGCCCGCATCCCACGCTTTCATTCCACCTACTAAGTACCCCGCGAACTTCGAATAACCTGTGCGAATAAACAGCCGCAGGATTTCCTCGAGATCGCTTTCACTTTCGAGCACCAAGAGAATCGGCTCGTTTGAATCGAGCATCCAACCCGCCCAAATCGAAAGGATGGGCGAGCCGCCGATGTTGAGTGCACCGGGAATATGGCCCCCGCCAAACGCGAGCATGGTACGCGTGTCCACAAGCACACCGGCTTTTTTGGCGATCGCTTCTTTGAACGATTTCGGTGGAAGACCTGGGACGCGCGGAAGATTCCCGAGAACTTCCGGTCCCTTCGCGTTCACCTTCTTCATTACCGGATAGTATTTCGGCACCGGTGGCGCGCTGGTGAGCGCGTAATCCGTGAAACTTTTCACATTATCGAACTGCAGGAAAGTATTAAATTTTCTCTCGTAACCAATCGTGCTGCTCAACCGATCCCCGATGTCTGCGCCGCAAGGCGAACCGGCACCGTGATTGGGATAAATCATGACGTGATCGGGCAGCCTGAGATAAAAATCGCGCAATGTGTGAAATTGTTTTTCCGCGAGCTCTTTGGTGTGCTCCGCACCAAGCAAATCCGGCCGACCGGCGGATGAGACAAATAACGAATCGCCCGTAAGTATGCCCCAAGGTGTTTCGGGATGATCCACTTCCGCGAGCAAATAGGAGAGATGTTCCGGCGTATGACCGGGCGTGTGCCGCGCGGTCACCAGCAAAGCGCCGAAAGTGAATCCGTCGCCATCTTTTATTTTTTCGTGGTCGAATCCGTACGACGCGCCGCCTTCATGGCTTACGAAAATCTTCGCTGATTCGAGCCGCGCGCAGAGTTCGCGCGAACCACTCACCAAATCAGCGTGAATGTGCGTTTCAAAAATGTGCGTGATGGCGACATTGGCTTCGCGCGCCATGTCGACGTAAACCTCGACATCGGGACGAGGATCAAACACGGCTGCCACTCCTTCCTCGTCATCACCGAGTAGATAAGAAAGTTCCGCGATGCCCTCCGTCTGAATGGTTTTGAAAACGAGTGACATCGACTGACTTTACGTCGAAGCGGCGGCGAAGTTCAACAAGATCGACATCGTACTTCAACGAACTTCGACCTCGATCGGCAGAAGATGGTTGATCATGTAAGTGCCGCGATCCGGATCGCGCTCGACGGGTTGAGTTCCACCGCGTGAATCGATTGCGCGAGCGACAAGCATTTGCTTTCCTGCTTGGGACGGCGTTCGCCATTCAAGCTCCCAGAGACGCCATGCGTTCGGAATCGCCTGATCGATCAAACTGGCTTCGTTCCAGGTCGCTCCGCCGTCTGTGCTGAGCTCAACCTTTGTAATCTCCCCGTCGCTTGTCCACGCCGCGCCATGCACGCGCACCTTGGAATTAACAGACACCATTTCACCTTGCGCAGGACGGGCGATCTCCGCTTTGGTTTGCATTTCGGTAAGCGGAGCGAGTTCAGCAATGTCCCCTCGCCTTTTCCAAAATGCGTAATCAAGCGTCTGATAATAACCGCTAAACGGCCGATCGATGACGATGATGCGCTGCAGCCACTTGATCGACGCCATTGCGTACCATCCGGGCACGATCGCGCGCAGAGGAAAACCGTGTTGCGGTGGCAGATCGTTGCCATTCATTTGATAAGCGAGCAGCACATCCTTGCGCGCTTTCGCGAGCGGAATGCTCCGAGCGAATTGCACCTTTCCGGATGGTCGCTTGGGTTCTTCAAGCGCTCCCCCATCTGTGCCTTCCAAAATTACTTCGCGCGCTTCGGATTTTACTTCCGCGCGATCGAGCAAGGTTGCCAACGGAACGCCTGTCCATTCGGCCGTTCCCACAGCTCCGAGGCCCCATTGCACTCCTTTCACTTTCGGCTCGAGAAAATTGCGATTGTTCCCCGCGCATTCGAGCGTCACCGGAGTCGTCAGCGACTTTAATTCGAGCAGCTCCTCGTAATTTATCTCGAATGGTCTTTCGACTGCGCCCTCCACATGCAACCACCACTCATCCTTATCGATCGCTGGAATTGGGAAATGTGTTCTAACGTAAAATGATTCAGTTGGCGTGATGAATTGATCCAAGCTAGAGAACGGCATCTCGAGATTGAGCGGATCTTCGCCGCGTACAATCCTCCCATCGCGAAGTGTTTCGTCTTGTTGCATCGATTACGCCGAAGTTTCACTCGACGTTAAATCCAAAATCAACAATCTGAAATCTAAAATGGAAAAGATCCGTGAAAGCGTGATCCTGCGCGGGGTGCGGGTAACGTGCGGTTAATCAACGCTCGTAGCGATGACTCCGAGTGTCGCTGCATTTAACGCGCCCTCAAATTTCTGGCGCCGATTTCCGGGAACCAAAGCTCGGCGTGTATCCGAAAGATTAGAGGGGGAAATTGTATTTATTTGAGCCATGCAAATCTCACCTGCGAACGGCTGACAGCTGGCAAGCTAAGAAAGAAGTAAATCATGCGGTTAATTACTGTCGTGCGAACGCCGCTTTTCGTAATGAAAGCGCACTCCGCTTCAGTTGCGCGGATTGACAGCCGCATCGCAGCAGGGAGCAAGGGAACAATATGCGAATCGCACAGGTAGCGCCGCTCTCAGAGAGTGTGCCTCCGAAACATTATGGAGGAACCGAACGCATCGTTTCTTATCTCACTGAGGAATTGGTTCGCCAAGGGCACGACGTTACCCTGTTCGCAAGCGGTGACTCGGTAACGCGAGCCCGACTCGTTGCTCCATGCCGCCGCTCACTTCGCCTTAGCGATGGCTGTATCGATCGGATGGCGCACCACGTTTTGATGCTGGAGCAGGTATCTCAGCGGGCTCAGGAGTTCGATGTGGTTCACTACCATATCGACTACCTGCACTTTCCGCTCTCTCGGCGCGCGTTGATTCCGCACATCACAACCTTGCACGGCCGGCTAGATATCCCCGACCTGGTTCCTCTTTACGAACAGTTTCGGGATATGCCAGTTCTCTCGATTTCGAATGCTCAACGGGAACCTCTGCCTTGGGTGAACTGGCAGGCGACGATTTATCATGGACTGCCGGAGGAGTTGTTCCGATTCCGGCCAAAGCCGGGAAGCTATCTCGCCTTTCTCGGACGAATCTCGCCCGAAAAGAGAGTAGACCGGGCGATCGAAATCGCAAAGCGGACCGGGATACCGTTGAAGGTTGCGGCCAAGGTCGATCCGGTTGACAAGGATTATTTCGAACGAAAAATCGAGCCGCTGCTGCGCGACTCTGCCGTGGTGGAGTCCGTCGGCGAAATCAGCGACGGAGACAAGGATGAGTTCCTGGGAAATGCCTACGCATTGCTTTTCCCTATCGACTGGCCGGAGCCGTTCGGGCTCGTCATGATCGAAGCGATGGCCTGCGGAACACCGGTGATCGCGTACGAGGGTGGAGCGGTTTCGGAAGTAATAGAAGAAGGCCGAACGGGTTTCATCGTTAAAGGTTTGGAAGACGCCGCAGAGGCAGTTCGGCGGGTACCTGAGCTCAGCCGCGTACGCTGTCGCGAAGCGTTTGAAAAGCGCTTCACGGCGGCTCGCATGGCAAGCGACTACCTGCAGGTGTACGAGCGCGTAATCCGCCGGCACCCTGTGGACGCTCTCAAGAAATAGGCACAATGACCGAGGAAGTCATATCCGTCAGTGAGGATTTTTATGTCCTCTCGACCTCGTCCCGCGTGGACGACCGTGTCCGCGTATTGAAACACGGAGACACGTTCGCCGTCTTCGACCGATTCGGCGACATTGAGAGATTTGGAAACGGTCGGCTTGGCGTTTACCATCAAGACACTCGATTCCTCTCCCGCTTTACGCTGCGCGTGGGAAAGCACCGGCCTCTATTACTGAGCTCTTCAATAAAGGACGACAACGCGATCCTCGCCGTGGATCTCATGAATCCTGATTTCTTAATCGCCGATAAGGTGGTTATTCCACACGGGACGGTGCACATCTTCCGCTCCAAGGTTTTGTGGGAGGCGATATTGCACGAGCGAATTCGGATCCACAATTATGGGATGTTACCTGTGGGACTCGACCTCGTTATCGAGTTTGACGCGAACTTTGCTGACATCTTCGAAGTGCGAGGTGTGGATCGCGAACGGCGGGGGCGTCGACTAGCGACGGAGGTAACGCCCGACACAGTGATTCTGGGGTACGAGGGATTG
>QHOQ01000052.1 GCA_003219355.1 Verrucomicrobiota bacterium | reverse complement strand
AGATATAGAAGATGATCAGTCGGCTATTATCGAGGCATGCACCTGCCTCGACCGATTTTTCGATGTGGCTTGGCCTTCTTTTTCCGCTCATTGTCGGCGCCGGGAAAAAGTGGTCGCCGGATGCAGCGATTGCGTCGGGAAGCAGCAGCCGAGCTAACTCAGCTCAATCCCGATCAGCGGGCGGCGTCAGGGAGCGCAAGTATTGCGCGTCGAAGGCACGTAACGCGGCCTGAACGCTGTCGCCGAAGCCGGCGATGCCTTCATCGATGGCCGGGCCGAGCAACGCGACAAAAGTGCGACCGCGGATCGACAACCGGGGACGGCGTATAGCCGCCGGGCTACGCGGGTGCGTCGCGCAATAAGTCTCCATTTCTTTCATCGCCGCTAACGTCCCGTCGGCAGCATGGTACCCATTCGATATCGTAGTGCCGTTTCTCATTATCATCCTTAACGTGCATCGTGCCGGAAGTGGATGTGTGCCTTTTGGATAAAGTGGAGTGGCCGTTTGGGAGCGGGCGACCATGGTGGCGACGTTCGCAAGGCAGAAGATAACAGGAAAAACAGGTCCGGAGCCTACGGGGCTCGAACCCGCAACCTCCGCCGTGACAGGGCGGCGCTCTAACCAATTGAGCTAAGGCTCCCCGAAAAATCAGAGTGTAAAGGCGGCCAACTCCAGTCGCAACTTTTCATGGCGTTCTCGCAGTCAGATCGCATTCCAGGTGGATCGAGTATTTCGTCGCTCGGTGTGCATTGATGCATGCCTGAACGAGCCGCCTCCTGAATCTTTTCGCGACATAAGATCGACAGGTCGGTTGAACATTCTGTGCACGAGCGGCGTCGAAGATTGCGCAACGAAAGGGATACAGCTATAATCACACTCGGTTCGGCGGATTGACCCAAACCATAATGAGCGACGAGCGCAGCGAAGGATTTCAGGGCGGAGAAGGGGACTCAGATCCACGCAATCTCCTCGATGCGTTTGATCGTGTGGTTGCGTCGTTACCGCCGGGCGATCCGATTCGGCGCGAACTGCTTGAGTTACGTCCGGAAATTTCCGATCGCGAAGAGACGATGCTCGAAGCGCGCCGGGTAATCGAAAAGCTTGAGGAAGTCGTCAAAAAGGTGACTTCACCCGCCAACCGTATCGGCACTTTTCTGGGGGCGACTTCGAAAGACACAGCGCACATCGTCGTCGGAGGGGCGGATTATTATTGCAATGTAGACCCGCGCATCGCGCTCGCAAAACTAAAAAAGGGAACGCGCGTTCTCGTCAATGAAGCCTACGTAATTGTCGGTGATCTCGGGTTTGAGACGGCGGGGCCGGTGACAAAAATCACGGAAATTTTGGGCAGCGATCGATTGCGTGTCGGCTCTGAGCACGGATTGCAATCAATGGTGCTGCAGCGTTCGGCTGATCTGGCGCAGTCAACCTTGAAATCAGGCGACGAAGTCCGTGTCGATTCAAACTACAGAATGGCGCTGGAAATGCTCTCCAGCACAAAATCGCACGAGCATTATCTCGACGATGTGCCCGAGCTGCCGTGGGAAAAAGTCGGTGGGCAGGAAGCGGCGCTCCAGGCGATCAAGGACGCAATCGAGCTTCCGCTTTTACATGTCGATCTTTTCAGCAAATTTCAGCATGCCACTCCGAAGGGTTTTCTACTTTACGGTCCACCCGGTTGTGGGAAAACGCTGATTGGAAAAGCGACCGCCTATAATTTGACGAAGCAGCTTCGGGAGAAAACCGGCGTGGGGATGCAGGAGTATTTCATGCACGTCAAAGGCCCGGAAATTTTGAACATGTGGGTCGGCGAATCGGAAAGAATGGTGCGCGATATTTTCGCCACCGCTCGCGAAAAACGCGGCGAAGGATTTATGCCGTTTCTCTTTATCGACGAAGCCGAGTCGATTCTCGGTACACGCCGCGCCTCGCGTTACTCGAACATCCTTTCCACGCTGGTCCCGATGTTTTGCTCGGAAATGGATGGGATCGATTCGCTCAACGACGTTGTAATTATCCTCGCTTCGAATCGCGCCGACCTGATTGACCCTGCCATTCTGCGTCCTGGCCGGATCGATCGGAAAATTAAAGTCAATCGTCCGGACAAACAGGGCGCGCGAGAAATTTACCGTATTTATCTCACCGATGATTTGCCTTACGATGGGGTGCTCGCGAAAGAAGCTGATGGAATCGGTGCCTCGGTCGAGCGCTTGATCGAACGGTTTGTCGATTGGCAATTTACACGCCGTGATGAAAACAAGTTTCTTGAAGTGACCCTGCGCAGTGGACGTAAAGAAACGCTTTACCGGGGCGATCTCATCAGCGGTGCAATAATTGCCTCGATTGTCGAGCGCGCGAAGGCAATCGCGATTAAACGGGCCATCTCCACCCAGCAGGAGGAAGGGATTCGGGAAGCGGATTTACAACTCGCGTTCAATGCCGAATACGTCGAGAACGACATCTTTCCGACGACCGACATTACCGAGGACTGGCTCAAGCTTATCGATTACGATCCGGAAAACGTAGTCAAGATTGCGCCGGTAAGGCCGATCTCTGACGCCCGATTCCGCACCACATCTGGGGTGATCTAATTCTTGGCCGAACGGAAATGAAACGCGTCTTCGGGCTCGAGACGGAATATGGCATCACCGTGAACGGTGTGGAGAGTGTCGATGTTGTCGCCGAATCAATCGAGCTGGTCCGCTGTTACACCGAGCACGGCGCGCTCATGAAATGGGATTATGAGTTGGAGGATCCACATCTCGATGCGCGCGGCTTTCGCGCCCGGGAACTGCTCCAGGATACCGATGAGTCGGCTTACTACGAAATTGACAAAAATCGTCCGCTCAGTTTCGAGGAAATAAAAAGCGATCTTGTGCTTTCAAATGGCGCCCGTTTTTACAACGACCACGCACATCCGGAATATTCCACTCCCGAATGCACGACGCTCCGGCAAATCATCGCCCAGGACAAGGCCGGCGAACGTATTCTCGCGGAGTGCGCGCGGCGGCGAAACCAGAAATTGCCGCCTGGCAACGAAGTCCGTCTTTACAAGAACAACACTGATTTTTTTGGGCATAGTTACGGCTGCCATGACAATTATCTGGTGAGTCGCGAGATTGCGTGGGATCGGATCGTCGCCGGCATCTTGCCATTTCTTATTACGCGTCAAATCTTCGCCGGCGCCGGAAAGATGGGCGTCGAAGCGGAGAGTGCATCGAGTGAGCCCGGGGTTTTTCAAATTTCACAGCGCGCAGATTTTTTCAGCGTGCTGGTGAGCATTGACACGATGAATCGCCGGCCACTGATCAACACGCGGGACGAACCGCACGTTGACGCTAGCCGTTATCGCCGGTTTCACGTCATCCTCGGCGACTCGAATATGAGCGAATGGGCCACGGCCATGAAGATCGGGACTACCTCTCTTATTCTCGATCTGATCGAGCGC
>QHOQ01000051.1 GCA_003219355.1 Verrucomicrobiota bacterium | reverse complement strand
GCGCAGACCTTTCTTATCATCCAGGACAGCAGCAAGCCCCAGGCGCGCGGCCCGCAATCGTTGGACAATACGGTACGCTAATTCTTCCTCGGTGGTCAGGACCATTCGCCGCACGTACTTGCTCAGCGGCCTGGCTCCATTTTCTTCGAGCAGAATATCGAGAACGTTGACCAAGCCAGTGGGCTGACCTTCGCGCGTAATCACAGGCAGACGATCCAGACCTGAAGACGCGCTTAACTGAAGCGCTTCCTCGGTCGACGCGTCCGGCTGGACCGCGACGATATTCGGCAGAGGCACCATTACCTCGCGCACCTTGATGTTCCAGAAGTCAACCACATTATGTATCATTGCACGTTCGGCGGCGCTGAGAGATCCCTCACGCTCACTTTGTGCCGTGATCTGTTTCAGCTCTTCGCGCGCGGCAAACAGCCGAGCGTGTTTCGCCGCACGCGTCGGCAGCAACAGCCGCCCCAATCGCGCGCCGACCTCAAATACCGGCCAAAGCAGGATTGATAAAAATTCCAGTACGCCGGCGAGGCGTGCCAAAGCGTGGAATGGAAATCGCCGATAAAGCGATTTAGGCAGGACCGAAAGCAGAAAGAGATATACCGGAAATGCGATTACTAACGCGACAAAAAATCCGGCATACCCGAACGATCGAACCAGTTCCCACGTCAGTAAGAGCAAACCGAGGATATCGGCCGCATTTGTGAAGAACAAAACCGTTACGAGCAGACGCTCCGGATGTTTTAACAAGCGATTGAGTCGCAGGGCCGCTGGCACACGACGCTTCACATTTTGGCGTAATCGCACTGGATTGATCGAAAGCAGCCCGCTTTCGATCCCGTTGAAGAAGAACGAAACAACCCAGCAGCAGAAAATGACGAATCCAACGATCATGCTGCTGCACTCGTGCTGTGCGGGCTTTCGTCAATGTCCGCGCCGGTGGTTTTCTCCAACAGGACTTCCTCGATTCGTTTACGTCCGGCCCGACGCACTGTAATGAGGAGTCGCGGAATTTCGAGTTTTGTCCCCGAGGGTGGCAGATAACCCAACCGCGTGAATACAAATCCGCCTATGGTGTCAATTCCGTCCGACTCGACTTGGAAACCGAGATGTTCGCTCACATCGTCGAGCCGTGCGTTTCCGCTCACGAGAAATTTCCCGTGTTCGAGCGGCTCGATGTAAAGATCGACGTCTCCCCGCGGGAGCGCATCACTAAGGATTTCCTCCACGATATCGGACATCGTGATAATTCCTTCGGTGCCACCAAATTCATCTACCACCACAGCCATTCCTTGGGGATGAGTCAGAAACAATTTGAGCAAGTCTAACGCACGCATCGTCTCGGGCACAAAGGAGGGAGCGATTAATTGTTCCGTGTAATGGTCCGACGGATCGAGCAGGAACATTTTCACGTCGATGATTCCGAGGATCTGATCGGGCGTGTCCGCATAGACAGGAACACGGCGGTGTCGTTTTTCCTTCAACCGCGCGATCACCTCTTCATTCGTCAAGTCGTCTGGCAGGGTGAAGCTATCGACGCGCGGGGTCATGCAATCTTTTGCAGTCTTGTCGCCGAGTTTAATGATTTCATGAATCATCTCAGCTTCTTCTTCCTGCAATGCGCCTTCCTCTTCGCCCATTTCAACCAGCGTTCCCAGCTCCTCGTCGCTCAATCGCTGGCGGGTGCGCAGATGCAATGGCGTGAGGCGATCGACAACTAAGGCGCTAACCCTTTCAAGTCCGTGACCTACACGGTCGAGCAGCGGCACTGATATCTGCAACGTGAACGCTCCGATGGCCGAGAGTCGATAAGGCGCGGAAAGCGCCAGGAGCTTCGGAATCAGATCGCAGAGCAACACGACGATGGCAAAGATCAGAATCGCTGTCAGCCACTGCGGAATGCGTGTTGCCAATGGGCCTTCCCATAAGAAAAAAAGACACAAAATTACCAGCGGCACTTTCACGAGGCTGTCGCCCAGGAGCAGCATGTTGAGAACATGACGCGGATTTTCTCGAAAGAGCTGTATGAATTTACTGAGCCCGGCACGATGCTCTTCCAAGCGGCGGAGTTGATGAGGCTTGAGCGAAAAGAGGGCGGTTTCCAGTCCCGAAAAAAGGGCAGAACAGAGGATCAAAATTGAGATGACGACTAGCAGAATTGCCAAAGCAGCGCCCGTTATCATCTATCGTGGCACGAGCCATCCAGGCCATGAGAATTGGCCAGGAGGAAAGCTTTGCCGTCTTCCCTCTGGAAAAGTACTGCGTGTTGGTTTGCTCATCATCTGAGCCGCGAGCAAATTAAGCCCTCTATGAGCAAAGGCGAGAGGATTTCGCGATTCGTGGCAGAGTTGACTGCTGAAGTTGTCGATCCAAGCCAGACCGATATCGCAAAGCACCCATTCTATCGCGCGTTTTTTCAGTGCTGGAACGAGCAGCGGTATTATGAAGCGCACGATGTTCTCGAGCAGCTTTGGTTGAGCACCAATACAAACGACGACCATTTTTTCAAAGGACTGATTCAGGCCGCGGGCGCTTTTGTTCATCTCCAAAAACATTTCGAGCATCCAACGCATGCAAAACACAGCCGGCGTTTGCAGCCAGCTGTGCGCTTGTTTCACCTCGCGGAAAAGAACTTATCGGCCTTCGCTCCGCGGCATCATGAATTGGATGTCGCAGCCCTTTGCCAGCTTTTGCGCGTATACCCCGATCAGATCGTTGCATCCGATTATAAAACCAATCCCTGGTCGCCGGAGAACGCGCCAAAACTGGAACTGGGATAGGGTCGGCGCGCTGCGCCGACCGGACGCCGCAGCGTAGCGTCTCTACCTCGTAAAAATCAATTTCGTTCCTGCAATAAAGAGGACCGTTGCCAAAAAAAGCGAAATCACCCGGACAGCGAAACGACGACTACCCAAATGCGAACCCACGATGCCCCCGATGATCGCAGCCAACGCAAGAGTAAGACCTAGCGAAGGAACGGAATGAACTCTCGTAAAGTAACCAACCAGCCCGGCGACCGAATTCACCCAAATGAATAACGCGGAAACAGCGGCGGCTTGTCGAATGTGGGCCCATCGACAAAAAAGCAGAAGCGGAGTTAGAAATATTCCTCCTCCAGTTCCTGTTAGTCCGGAAAGAAATCCGAGTCCTGCTCCGACGCTAATTGACGTTGGCCGCGACGGAGCGAACGTTTCCGGCGGATCGCTTCGGCGAAGCACAAGCCTCACGGCGGAGAAAAGCAGCACAACGCCGATCAAAATTCTTAGAACCGACGCAGACGGCTGCAGATAACCTCCGAAATATGCGGCCGGAATGGAGAAGAGGGCAAATGGCCAAAATAGCTTCCAGTTAAAATGGCCGGCACGCCAAAATTGGAACGCGCCGATCGACGCGACGAGAATGTTGAGCACAAGAGCGGTCGGTCTAATCGTGGTAGGGGCAATGCCCCAGAGTGTCATCATTGCTATGTATCCTGATGCTCCCGCGTGACCGACTGTTGAGTAAAGAAACGCGATGAGACCAACTGCGAGAAAAAGCAAAACGAGATGCGCGTAATCCATGTTGATGTGCACGGTCATTCTGAGCAGAGCGAAGAACCCTTCATTTGCGGATGGATCACACTTTTTAGATTGAATGACTTGTCATCCAGGGTGAGGTCCCTCGCTCTGCTGGGATGACTGCCCTTTGGTTCATTACCGTATCGCGATGGGTGGCGACAAGTCGCTTCCGCTTTGGAATTCTCGCGTTAATGCTGAACAAGCTATGCCCGCGGCTTCAGAGCACACCAACGGGCTCGCCCACGAAAAATCGCCGTATCTCCTTCAGCACGCGCATAACCCGGTCGATTGGTATCCGTGGGGTGAAGAAGCGTTCGCCAAAGCGCGCCGCGAAAACAAACCGATCTTCCTTTCGATTGGATACTCCACTTGCCACTGGTGTCACGTGATGGAGCATGAATCCTTCGAGAGCGAAGAAGTAGCCGCCATCATGAATCGCGAATTTGTGAATATCAAAGTCGATCGCGAGGAACGGCCGGATGTCGATCGCGTTTACATGACATTTGTGCAAGCGACGACTGGAGGTGGCGGCTGGCCAATGAGCGTTTGGCTAACGCCGGACTTAAAGCCGTTTGTTGGCGGAACGTATTTTCCACCGGAAGACCGTTACGGTCAGCCTGGGTTCAAAAAAGTTCTCGAACGGATCGCAGGCGCCTGGAAACAGGACCACGAGAAGATTGCCGGCCAAGGGGAGAGGATCGTCGATGCCTTACGGGAAGCCCAAACTGCGCAACCAGCCAGTGCGGAAAAGATCGATACAAAAATTCTGGATGGTGCTTACGAACAGATTTCTCGCAGCTTCGATTCTCGGGATGGCGGATTTGGCAGCGCCCCCAAATTCCCGCGCCCGGTCACGCTCAATTTTCTTTCCCGATTCTACGCACGCGATCCTTCATCTGAATCCGGTAAGCACGCGCTGGAAATGGATCTTGTTACGCTGCGCAAAATGGCGGCGGGCGGCATGCACGATCATATCGCCGGGGGTTTTCATCGTTACTCGGTCGATCGTTACTGGCACGTGCCGCATTTCGAAAAGATGCTTTACGATCAGGCGCAGCTCGCCTGTGCTTATCTCGACGCGTTCCAAATCACCCGGGATCGACAGTTCGAATCGGTTGCACGCGACATTCTCGACTACGTCGCTCGCGATATGACGTCAAAGGAAGGCGGATATTTCTCAGCGGAGGACGCTGATAGCCTGTTTGAGCATGGCAAATCCGAGCACGGAGAAGGGGCGTTTTACGTATGGACGAAACAGGAGATCGACGCGGCGGTCGGTGACGCTGCCGAGCTTTTCGATTTTCACTACGGCGTGCAGCCGCACGGCAACGCGCCGGAAGGAAGCGATCCGCAGGATGAATTCCGCGGCAAGAATATTTTAATCCAACGGCACGCCATTGCAGAAAGCTCGCAACGTTTTAAGAAAAGCGAGGAGGAAGTTGCGAAATTGCTCGCGCGCAGTCGCCAAATCCTGTTTGCCATTCGCGTCAAACGCCCGCGACCGCATCTCGATGACAAGATTATTGCTGCATGGAACGGCCTGATGATCTCGGCATATGCACGCGCGGCCCAGGTACTCGACGAGCCGCGTTACCTGGAAAGCGCGACGCGATCCGCGCAATTTGTTCGCGCACATCTTTGGGATGACTCGAAGAAGATATTGTATCGGAGTTATCGGGGTGGGCGAGGCGATGTCGAAGGTTTTGCCGACGATTACGCGTTTATTATTCAGGGCCTTCTCGATCTTTACGAAGCATCTTTCGACGTCGAATGGTTAAAGTTGGCGATCGAATTGCAGGAAACGCAGGACGGCTTGTTCTTCGACGACAAGACTGGTGGTTACTTCAGCACGAGCGGGAAAGACAAGACCGTTGTCCTCAGGATGAAAGACGACAACGATAGCGCAGAACCAGCGGCGAGCTCGGTCGCCGCACTCAATCTCTTGCGTCTCGCGCAAATTCGCGACAAAAAACAATGGGAGGAACGCGCAGAAAAGACGGTTAGCGCATTTCAGCCTACACTTTCGCGTTTTCCAAGCGCCATGCCGCAAATGTTAATTGCGCTTGATTTTAGCTCGAGCAAGCCACGACAGATCGTGATCGCGGGAAAGAAGGATGCGCCGGAAACAAAGACTCTGTTGGCGGAGGTCCACCGACATTTTCTGCCCAAGACAATTCTGCTCCTGGCGGATGGCGCTGAAGGTCAGAAATATCTCGGTGAAAAACTTGAGGCGATCCGGTCCATGTCGAAGGTCGATGGAAAATCAGCCGCTTACGTTTGCGAAAATTTTGCCTGTAAAGCGCCCGTAACCGATTCAAACCAACTTGCTGCGCTGCTAGCGGAGTAATTTAAGAAACTCGCCTCGACTGCCTTCGCATTCGGGCTACGATCTCATTCTAGATTCTTTGTCAGCACCAGTTCGGTGCCACGGCGTTTGAGCAAGTAATCGACTTCATCAAACGCGTTGCGAATAAGATATAAACCGAGCCCGCCCGGCTTGATCATGTCGTGGGAACGGCCCTTCAATTCCTGTGGCATAACTTGCTCACCATAATCGCGCAACCGCATGCGCACGCATCTACGCAGCCCTTCCATCGATAATGCGATTAGTTGATCGTCCCGCAACCGATAGGCGTAGCGAATGATGTTCGTGCATGCTTCATCCACACCGAGCACCATCAGCAGCCGTTCTTTTTCTGAAAACGGATAACCATTTAGAAAATCCCGGACGCAGTTCCGCATCAAGGCAAGATTGCCGGTGTGGCTGCTGAATTCGACTGTCTTTTTCTTCATCGACCCACACGCAAGCTGAACAGACTAGTGAAAGTCATTCAAGTCCGAAGCGAGAGAACGTTTGCAAGAACGACAATCGCTTCCCTTGAAAACACGATGGACAGTCTGTAAAACCGCTGTTCAATTTCAGGCCATGTGGAAGTCGCTCGTGCTCTCTCTACTTTTCATCACACCAGCGCTGGCACAGGAGCAGGCCACCGCTTACGAAGCTCTGCGCGCGGTCGGCATGCAATTCGGCCGTGGCGCTCTCAATCATCTTGTATCGATTACCGGGGTCGAAGGCAATCCGCAGCCAGAGACCTGGAAAATCACGCTGGAGAATCCTAGTGCGCCTGGTGGTGTGCGTGAAGTTCAGGTTACGGGTGGACGCATTGATTCCGAGCGCACACCGTCGCGCTCAATTGCCGGTTCTACGGAAGGAGCAACGATCAATACCTCTCGTCTAAACCTCGATTCCAGCGGCGCGTTTGCCGTTGCGAGCCACACCGCAGAAAAATCCCACACGCGCTTCGCGACTGCCAGTTACACCTTGCGCACAGATGAACGCGGCGAGCCCGTTTGGATTGTCACGCTGGCAAACAAATCGTCGCATCCGGTCGGCACGATCTACGTTGGCGCGAGTCGCGGCACGGTCACGCGCACGGAAGGAATGTTTGCCGGCGCGACGATGGAGGATGTGGAAACAGGGGAAGATCGCGACAACGCGGACGAAGGCGGAATCATTGGTACCGCCAAGGCGCGAATCAGGCACACCTTCCATCGCACCCAGGAAGAAGCGCGGGGCATGTTCGAGAGAGTGAAGCGCTCGTTTTCCGATTTCATTAACCGCGATTGAGGGGATACGAACGACTCGGGGCGGTCCGTTGGTAGGGGCGTTTCACCCGAACCGCCTGGGCATGCCCCTACGGCCAGGCGATTGGGGTCAATCGCCCCTACGTATTGGAATTTGGCGCATTGCGGTATTTGTGAGATCACTTCTAGGGGGCGCAAGCCAGCGGATCAAGCAACAGTGCTCATGAAGATTCCAAAAGAAGAACGCGAAAAGCTTTGGCCATCCCTGCCTTTTGCAGAGTGGAAGGAAACGGCAGCAACGCTGCACATGTGGACGCAAATCGTGGGCAAGATCCGCCTCACGCAAACCCCATGGACGAATCATTCCTGGCACGTCACCCTCTACGTCACCGCGCGCGGCCTAACGACTTCACTGATTCCGCATGGCCTCTTAACATTCGAGGTCAGTTTCGACTTTATCGATCACCAGTTGCGCATCGACGCCAGCGACGGCAGACGACGCGCGATCGAGTTACGTGGTTGCAGATTTTTACCACGCGGTGATGAAGACGCTGAGTGAACTGGAGCTGCCTGTGACCATCAACACCACGCCGAACGAAATCCAGGATGCGATTCCGTTCGAGCGCGATGAAACGCATCGCTCGTATGATCGCGATTATGCGAACCGGTTTTGGCGTGTCCTTCTCCAGGCCGATCGCGTGTTTAAGGATTTTCGCTCGCGCTTCTGTGGGAAATGCAGTCCGGTGCATTTTTTCTGGGGCAGCTTCGATCTCGCCGTCACGCGTTTCTCCGGGCGTCCAGCGCCTCCGCATCCCGGCGGCGTCCCGCATCTGCCCGATGCGATCGCGCGCGAAGCTTACTCGCAAGAAGTGAGCAGCCTCGGCTTTTGGCCAGGAGGTGGTCCGGCGCCAACGCCGATATTTTATTCGTATGCCTATCCGGAACCGTCGGGATTTGCGCAGGCAAAAGTGCAGCCGGACGCTGCATCTTACAATCCTCAGCTGCGCGAATTCATTTTACCTTATGATGCGGTGCGCACTGCCGATTCGCCGGATGATGTCCTTCTCGATTTTGCGCAAAGCACCTATGACGCCGCCTCCATGCTCGGTAAGTGGGACCGCGATGGGCTTAAGGAAGTCAAACCTTCCTTGCATTCCGCGCAGCCGCGTTCGTAATTACACGCCATGGTCTCGAATGACGTTGCGCATGCCGAGCAAGGCGCCTGGAAAGGTCTCGCTCCTGGTTGGCGCCAACTTTATGGAGATTTCGGCCGGCTTGGCTTAAGCATCGAGTGGCATGATTTTCGAACGGAACGCGCACTGGACTGGGGCCGTAGTTTCCATCCGCACAGCCTTGAGTTTTGTTTAAATCTCGACGGCCGCGGAGCGGTAGGAAGACAACGTCAGGCGCGGAGCGATTATCTCCCGGGAAATTCCGGCTATTATGCGATCGCCGATGAACCGCTACCAGCGTCGCGTCAAGCGCGCGACCATCACCAATTCGTGACGCTGGAATTTTCCAGGAATCATTTGCAGAAGCAACTCGTCCAGAACGAAGCCGATCTGGAACCGGAGATTCGTCGGATTATCTTCGACGGGATGGCTGAGAGCGTGGTCGCGCCCGCGCGTCCGATGTCGATCCAGCAACGCAGTGTGGTAGCGACCTTGGCCGAACCGCCGGTTGCGAAAGCGGCACAGATTCTTTGGTATCAAAGCAAAGCGCTCGAACTGATGGCGCATTTTCTTTTTGCGCCGAAAGACCCGGAATTTTTCTGCATGCGGCAAAAGCGGGTCGCGCGTGAACGGGTCGAACGGACCAAGGAACTGTTGCAGCGTGATCTGGCAAATCCGCCGACGCTCGAACTGCTCGGACACGAAGTTGGTTGCAGCCCATTTTATCTCAGCCGGATTTTTTCGCGTGAGGTCGGTCTAACCATTCCTCAATATCTGCGCAATTTGAGGATGGAGCGCGCAGCGGAACTGTTGCGCACCGGCCGCTACAACGTGACCGAAGCTGCGACTGAGGTTGGTTATTCGAGTCTCAGTCATTTCAGCAAGGCGTTTTGCGAAACGATCGGGTGCTGTCCGGTGCTTTATCCCGCGGCGAAGAACGTCATTCTGGATCGTTGAAGCGCTCAAGCGTTGAAGAGTTGAAGCGAATCGCGAGCCGCGGATGTTGACCGCTTCGACGCTTTAACTCTTCATGAAAATCACCCGCGCCCTCATCTCTGTTTCCGATAAAACCGGTATCGCGTCATTCGCGCGCGCAATTGAGGGTCAAGGGATCGACATCATCTCGACCGGCGGGACGGCCGAATTGTTGCGCAAAGAAGGCGTGCCCGTGCGTGAGATCTCGAGTTTCACTGCATTTCCCGAAGTGTTGGAAGGGCGCGTGAAAACTTTGCATCCGCGCGTGCACGGCGGACTTCTTTACAAGCGCGGCAACCCGAAACACGAGGCTGAGGCGCGCGAATGTGGATTCGAGCCGATCGACCTTGTCGTGGTCAATCTTTATCCGTTTGAAGCAACAATTGCCAAGCCGGACGTAACATTCGCGGAAGCGATCGAAAACATCGACATCGGTGGGCCGTCGATGATCCGCAGCGCCGCAAAGAATTACGAATCGGTTACAGTCGTTGTCGACCCGGCCGATTACGACGTGGTGCTGGAAAACATGCGCAACAACGATGGCGGGACCACGTTGAGATTGCGCGAACGTCTTGCCATCAGAGCCTTTATCAAAACGTCTGAATACGATCGCGCCATCGGCAATTACTTGGAGAAGGAGCAAGTGACCGAAGCTTCATTCTCCCTCT
>QHOQ01000050.1 GCA_003219355.1 Verrucomicrobiota bacterium | reverse complement strand
TCCGAGACTACAACGGCTCCAGTCCCACCACAGCTGTTATTGGGAAGATAAACCGTTCCGTCCGGTGCGACCTTTACGTGACCGTGGAGCCCGCCGCATTGTGACGTGTAGGTTGCAACGGGAGGACCGTAAGTGGCTCCTCCATCATCGCTGCGCAAGCAAAACGCAGTAACGAGATCCTGCGAGCAATAATAAACTGCGTGCGGGTAAGGGGTCGGCAGCGACGGGATAGGCGCATGATATGGACCGCCGCCGATCGTCTCGTGGTCAATGCCGGACCCGAGCGGTCCCGAACTCGGTGACCAGCCAGCAAGCGTTGGTTGCCCCAACGCGTCGAGACCGTCAGTGTCTGTGAATGAGACCTTGCATGAGGGA
Organism: Verrucomicrobiota bacterium; assembly: GCA_003219355.1. Taxonomy (GTDB): domain Bacteria; phylum Verrucomicrobiota; class Verrucomicrobiia; order Chthoniobacterales; family UBA10450; genus Udaeobacter. The sequence continues at coordinate 3,546 of QHOQ01000050.1, read as the reverse complement.
GAGGTCAAAGTCAGCTCCCCAGCGAAGACCCTACCCGTGTCACGATCAGTGAAACCGATGGGATCGGAATCGACGAACAAAGATGTCGGTGCTGGACTGTTATACCAGGTTGACTTCTGGCCACTGGCGGGACAACTGTCGTCGAACTTTATGAATAGCGTTTGGAGGTCCGACTGAAAATTGGTTACACCAGTAGCTGAGTTTGGTGACTTCCAATTGACCCCGACCGAAGGTTCGCCCGCGTCATGTCCCATGTATTCGACGGTATGCGCGGTCGGGCCCTGACTGCTCGAGGCAACTTGCACCAACGTTCCGGGAGCCTCGAAATTTTCGAATCCGATCTTGGGGCCAGTGTCCGGAGGCGCCGAGGGAGCCAGGGTAGACGCCGCTGATGTCGATATTGCGCTGGCGCTGCCGGAATACTGGAAAGCAGCAGCGGCGCTGAAATAAACCACGTGCACAGAAAACTGACCCGTGCCTATGGCCGGGTTGCTAGGATCAAGATCGACAACTTCCGGCGGTGTCCCTCCATGCGCGGATTGTCCGCCTGGGACGATCGGGCCCGAATTGTCACCTTTGTGGACATAAAGGTCATAGTCGGTTGCGCCGGAAGGGTCGGCGGCACTGATGACAATGCGGGCTTTCAGGCCGGTCCAATTAGTCGGTGTGCCGGATAAAGTCAGAATGAAGGTGTCGCAGTTTACGCCCTCGACGCATGTGCTTTCGTCCAGCGACCCGCCGCCAGCCGCTGTCCCGGCCCAACTTACCGTCGGGCCGGTTGGGTTAAGCGTCCCTGCGCTAGGTGTCGCTGAGCGTAAGCCGGTTGCAAAAAAGGCGAACGCAAGCAGGAAAACGCCAATTACAAAAAAAAGCGCGCCGATAGTGGCGCGCGCGGTCATGGAAGAGGAAATTTTCTTCATAGGAAAGGCCTCGATAAATTGTTTGCCTTAAGAATCGGGCAAATGACTAATTGTGGTCGCCTCAGATCAGTCGCCCGCGCAACAAAGGCCCGGCTTACTCCTCCGATCCACCAAAAAAGCCGCTGAATTCGTGCGGAACTCTGCGGCTTTAAGTTTGCAAATCAAGCTTTCACTTCACTACTCTCTCTCGACGACGAGGACGCGCTTAACCGTGCCCCTGCGGTCAAAGTCGAGATGCACGCGCGTACCCGGTCGGATCAGATGCGGATCGATTGCTCTGCCGTCTTTATCGACGTAGCGAACTTTCCTGCCGAGCACATACGATATCGGCTTGGCGTCGGGCGAGGACTGCACAACGATCGGCGAGGGGGCGGTAGTGGTTATCTGGCCGGGCGTGAATGCGGTCACCGTTCCGACTGTAACCGCTCCGGTGGTCATTTGCGTGGTCGCTGGCGTGATCAAGGGTTGCGTCGTGGTCGTTTGTCGGGTCTTGGTGGTCTTTGTTTGCGCAAACGCCAAAGGTGCAACCATTGCGCAAGCAAGAACGATAGTTGTTCGTCTCATGTGCTCTCTTTCGTTGAGTTGACTTTCTATGGCTGTTTCGGGGCGCGCGTTCCTTTCGGATGCCTCGATCAGCCCTAGGTAGAACATTAGACTCGATGCAGAGGAAAGTGCGCTGAGCCGCAATGCGCCTCGGTCGATCTGGGAGGACGCTGTAGGGACAGCGCGCGTCGCATGCGAATTCTGAATGACGCAGCCGGCACGGTTGCCTCCACACTAGGCGTTACAGACGCTGGAGCGCTTTTTGGGCGAGCGCCTTTGACTTCTTGATTTTGGTCTCTTCGTCATCCGTCCCGCCGAGGCTGATGGAGATGAAAGCGTCTCCCTTTAAGACATAAAGCACGCCGCCGAAGCGGTTGCTGGCCCAGAAGGCTTCGTCGCCGATACCGTCGATCTTTTTCGGTGGAATAGATTCTTCTTTTTCTTCTTTGCGCTCCGTTTCCTTTTTATCTTTATCGCGCTCTTTCTCTTCGCCGCTGTAGCGGCCAAACCTTTCCTTCCAAAAATCCTTCGGGCTGCGCGTGGCTGGGTGATCCGGGTCTTTCTGAATCATCGCCAGACTCACTGACTTGCTGAACTCCGTCGCGGTATAAAAACATTGCGAGACGCGAAAGGCTCCGTCTGAGCGCGCGCTCTTCTTCGTTTCTTTGATGGGCGATCCCTGTGTTGCTTCGATCTCCGGGGTGGTAATCAACGCGCAAACCTCGATTTGGGCCTGATTCGATTCCTGGCTGGCTTTGGGGACGGGCGGAGGCGTTTCGCGCTTCTTACACCCCGAAGAAGCCACGATCAAAGAACAGAACAATGGAACTAAAACATGCCAGCGCATAGCAATCCGTCTTCGGACATAGCTCTTATTCCGCTCAGCCCAACGCTTGTAAACAGTATCGCACCCATATCGCGGAAGTGACAATACACTTAGCATGCTAGCACGTCGCCAACTCACGTCGCAGCGCGAATAACTACTAGGCCTGTTTACTTTTTCTTAGGCGGCTTTCCACGAACCGTGATCACAACCTGTGCAGTGTTTGTGCTTTGCAGGCCACGAGAATCAGTGACGGTAAGCTGTGCGGGATAGATGCCCGACGCGCTAAAGGTATGAGAAATAGCCGGCGTGGATTGAGTTACTACAGGCGAGCGATCTCCGAAATTAAAGGTATAGGAAGCGATGATGTCCGGCGGCGGTGCGGTGTCCGGATCATACGAAGCCGAGCCATCGAACTTCACTGCCAACGGCGCAGTACCGGACGTTGGTGTTGCAGTTAAGACTGCTGTCGGCGCAGCATTCGGCCTGCAGACCTGGTTACTATTTACGGTGTAACTGCCGGTAAAGGCGAGGCTATCAGGCATCTGATCATAGAGCCCAGTGATTACGCCGCCCGCGGTCTGGGATACCCCAGAAACGAAGCCGCTAATGGTGTCGCCGGGATTCAAGCCTAGATCGCTTGCCTTCACTACGATGACAACCTTATTGAAGGGCGGTGCGTAACCGCTGCTCGCCTCGGCGGGCTTCTGGCTGCCGGCAGCCACAAAGCGGCCATCAACCCCGCCGCTGCCATTGGGGGCAGGCGTATAGGACTCAAAGGTCGGTGTAGTGCCGTTCCATGTCATGTGCACGCCCTTGTAAGATGTAGTGCCGTTCTTGATGATCTTCATCGCGACATACCAGGAAGAGCCTATTGGCTGCGGCGACTCGCCGTTGTCCGTATTGATGGTGAACGCGAGCCTGATGATATTGTCCGAGGCGTAGGGTTGCGCGATTTGGAAGGAAAGCAGATCCGATCCAGGCGGAGCCGGCGTAGGTACAATCCCCAGTATCGCACTAGTGTCACCCGATGGATCAGTGAGCTTGGTGAGGCCGGGCAGCGCGCAGACGTCTTCCGGCGGTGGCGGTACGACCACGGTTAGGTTCGCTTCGTTACTCGAACTACTCGTGCCCACGCCGTTTACTGCTTTTACCACGTAATAGTAGTGGGACACTGCGGGATTGGCCGTGGTGTCGTCGAATGTGGTTTTGTCGGTTTGGCCTAACAACACCTCGCCACCCGGCGACGTTCCGCGGAGG
>QHOQ01000142.1 GCA_003219355.1 Verrucomicrobiota bacterium | reverse complement strand
CGCTTTCTAATTAGGCTTGGTATTCATCGTGCCGGCGAACCCAAGACATGGTTGACTCCGGATCCTCGTCACGCCCTTTTGGCACTAGATCAAGGAAATTGTAAGTGCCGACTAAAATGTCGAGGCCGCGGGCGTAAGTGGAATAGGTGTGAAAGATGTCACCATCTCCGTCCTTGTAGAACACACTCAGCCCGGGAAGTTCATCGCTTATGAATTCTCCCTCGCTGTAGTTATAATACACCTTGTTCTTCTTCTCCTGTTCCTTGGTGAATGAAACGTGATAGTCGAAATTGAAATCACTGCCGTGCGACGATACACACTTGAAGCGCCAGCCCATGCGCTTTTTGTATGGCGCGAACTCGGATAGCGGCGCACGCGAAACGACCACCAAAGTTACGTCGCGATACGGCAGGTGCCAGTTCGCTCCGTCAAAATGATCGGCCAGATATGAACAGCTTTTACAACCCTCTGCCCAGTCCGGGCCGAACATGAAATGATAAACAATCAATTGACTGCGACCATCGAAGAGATCGGCCAGCGTTTCCCTGCCGTCTGGTCCATCGAACACATATTCCTTCTCGACGCTGACCATCGGGAGCTCGCGCCGCGCCGCACTAAGCGCGTCGCGTTGGCGAGTGAACTCCTTTTCTCGCGTCAGCAAATCCTTCCGCGCGACCAACCACTCAGCTTCCGATACGATTTCCGTTTTTCTGTCTGCTACTTTCATTTTGCCCTCCTCCAATTTCGTTTGTTTGATGTTTTCGGTTCGGCTTTAAAAAAATCTCTTCATCGCAAACGCCGTCAGCCCGCCGGTTTAACCCGCACCGCCAGCAATCGATGTTATGTTTGCGATATATGCCGGACGCATAGGATTTCTCGGCTCATTCGGTTTGCGGCGGATACTTTTTGAACTTTGGCAACGCGGGATCCATGTGGTCCCATGGGTGCGCGTCTGATGTCCACACATCTACTTGCGGGTTGAACCGGCTCGGATCATCCAGGCTCGCAGTTCTGATCGCGACAAAGTGAGGGAACGCGTCGGGCTTAACTTGAACGGGCGAGCCGCATTCAGGGCAAAAGCCCCGATGGGTCTTGCCGCCCGCCTCACTGGGCGAGGCATGGAAACGCAGTGAACCTTGCAAGAGCTTGAAAGCTTCCGTCGGCACGATCACGTAAGACGAAAACGGACCTCCGCTGGATCGCTGGCAATCTCGACAGTGACAGTGAAGCATCATCACCGGTTCTGCTGTGGATTCGTAGCGAATCGCGCCGCAAGCGCATCCGCCTGAGAAGGGTGTTGTTATTGCGGTCATAAAACGGGCTCCTTCTACGAGAGATGTGGTTCGTCGTGCCAGATCCACCACTCGTACGGCGGGGTCTGTGGATAACCCTCCGGCGAGTCCTCCCACTCCTCTTGACGCCCGAGCGCAGTGATGTCGAGGTAGTTCCAGGTGTTCCCCATTTGCTCATCGCCGCGGTTATTGATGAAGTAGCTTCGAAACACGCTGTTGCCGTCGCGGATGAACGCGTTCGTGCCGTGCCACTCGTCCACGCCGAAGTCGGTGTCGAACTCGTCCGTCATGGTGTACCAGGGGATCAGCTCCCATCCCATCCGCGACTTCAAGCGCTCGATGTCCGCCTGCGGGGCGCGTGACGCGAACACGAGAGTGGTGTTGCGCCCATTCAGATGGGCGGGATGAGCGACCTGGTCGGCTAACATGGAGCAGCCAATGCAGGCATGCTCGGGCCAGCCTTTCACGCCGGGCTCGAAGAAGGCGCGGTAGACGATCAACTGACCGCGGCCGTCGAACAGGTCAAGCAGGCTCGCCTTGCCCCTGGGTCCGTCGAACTCGTACGCCTTCTCCACGGCCAGCCACGGCATCCGCCGACGCTCGGCGGCTAGCGCGTCACGGGCGCGGGTTAACTCCTTCTCCTTCACGAGCAGTTGCTGTCGCGCAGCCTCCCACTCCTGCGGTGACACGATTTTGGGGCGATTCATTTTGCTCGCTTCCGTTTCGCGTTCCATCTCTTTTAATTTCATTTTGTTTTCCTCTGGTTTGTTGAGTTTGCTTTTTTAAAAGCTTGTTCAGGGCGAACGCTACTACTCCGCCGCTCGATGTCGCGCCAGCGGCAGTCAGTGCCACGCCTGCTACACACGCCGGGCACATTTATTACGCCGCTCCTTTCTTTCGCGGCCGTTTATTCGTTTTTTCCAAATACTCAGCCAGACGATCGAGCGATCCTTCCCAGAATTTGCGGTATTCCTCGACCCATTTCGCGGCCTGCTTGAGCGGCTTGGCCTCCAATTGCATTTCATGAACGCGCCCATAGCGCCGCCGCCGAAGCAACCCCGCCTTTTCCAACACGCGCAAGTGTTTCGAAATCGCGGGCAAGGACATCGCGTAGGGCCGCGCCAGACGGGTGACACATCTGTCGCCCTGCGCCAGTTGCGCCAGGATCCGCCGCCGGGTCGGGTCAGCCAGCGCAGCAAACGTCCGATTTAAAGCCGCTGCAGGATATTTAACCATCTGGTTAAATAACTAAACGATTTTTCCAAATAATGCAAATGAAACTTTTACCCCAACTGAAAACTCTTGGTTTTTCAGCGCTTCAAACCTTTGTCGATAACTGATCCTTACCTCTCACTTCTTCTCTCTCAACTCGCCAGCTCATACGCGTAGGTCAGCGCCTGCTCCCAACGCATCGAGCGGCCTTCCTTCTCCGCCTTTTCGGCCGCAGTCGCTCCGATTCGTTCGCGCGCGGGAGGCAAATATCGCTCGCGAAACTTCACCCAAAATGCGACTTCATCTACCATGGTCGTCTGCAATTCCGCAAAGCGAGCGCATGATGCGCCATAAAGGCGGAACCCTTCCTCCGCGCGGCCCGAGCCCATCAAACCCATCGCCATACCTTGCATTTCGGTTGCAGCTTCCATCTCGTTCCCGTAGTCGAGCGCGGCCTTCAAACTTTCGCCATAAAGTTGCACGGCTCTTTTTGCATCGCCGCGCCACAACGCACAGTCGGCCAGATAATGAAGCGAGAAATGCACAAACTTGGGTTCGCCCTGTGCCCGACCTTCCGCCAGTGTTTCGCGCGCGAGCGACTCGGTCCGTTCGACATCGCCCAACGCCGCCAGCATCTGTCCGACCGCAACACGACCTCGCGTGATTAGCTTCTCCGAACCGAGTCTGCGGTAAGCCTCGACACAATCTTCCATCGAGCGCAACGCTTCAAAATAGTTGCTCGCGGCGAAGTGCGACCAGCCGACGCTTTCCAGGGCGAGAGCGAGTTCGAGCGGATCATCAGTTGTGCGCCACAACGCCAAACTTTCTTCCGCGAGCGGGCGGGCCGAAGCGACATCGCCCTGCCAGTTAAGGATCATAGTCAACGCCCACAAGGCACGCGCTCTTTCATGCGAGCGTTCGGCCGGATTGAGAGCTAATGCCTGCTCCAACCAGATTCTCCCTTCGCGATAATGTGAGCGAAGATGCCAGAACCAACCTAGCGCCGAAGCGAGACAAAGCAGATGGCGTGGCCGCGAACACGACCATTTTAAGGCGGCACGAAAATCGTCGTGATCGGCTTCGAGCGACGCGAGCATTTCCGCTTCGTGCTCGATCCGCTGCGCGTAGGCGCGTTCAGCGACATCAGCGTAGTGAGCAAAATGTCGCTCCCGTGCATCGTCCTCTTCACCTGCTTCGGCGAGCCGTTCGGCACCGTACTGCCGCAATGTTTCGAGCAAACGATAGCGCAACTTTTCGTCGGTAAGCTGCTCTACCGTTACGAGCGATTTGTCGACCAGTTGTTCGATCGGATCCAACGGATCGCCGTCCGGCCAGATCGCCTGCACCGCCGGCAAATCAAAAC
>QHOQ01000141.1 GCA_003219355.1 Verrucomicrobiota bacterium | reverse complement strand
ATCCTTTCGGCGGCGAAATATTGAAGGACAAAGCGACCGGCGAGCCAAACGGCATGCTGCTCGACAATGCACAGGACCTTGTCGCAAAACATATTCCGAAACCGACTGAAGCCGAGCGCCAGCAGGCGTTTCTGCTCGGAATCCAGCGCGAGATCGGCCTAGGCTGGTGCGAAATTCAAAACGCCGGAAGCTACGCCGGCGACATCAAAATAATTCGAAGATGTTTCGACGAAGCAAAAGTGAAACTGCGTTTTATCAACGCGGTTTTTGGGCCGGGCGAAGACGCGGAGCGCTTTCTGCGCGAAGGCCCAACAACGAACGCCTATGATCACCGCTTCACCCAGCGCACGATCAAAGTGATTTTTGACGGCGCGCTCGGATCACGCGGCGCCGCTTTGCTGAAACCATACAACGACGCGCCCGAAACCTCCGGTTTTCTCACCGAAAGAGAATCGGATTTGAAACCAATGTTCGAAGAAGCATTGCGCCGCGGCATTCAAGTGGAAACGCACGCCATCGGTGACCGCGCGAATAGACTAATTCTCAATCTTTACGAGCAGGCATTTAACGCGGTGTTGCCCGAACAAAGAAAAATTCGCGAACCGCGCTGGCGCATCGAACACGCGCAGATTCTCGATCCCGCCGATGTTCTGCGATTCGCGAAGCTGGCCGTAATTCCCTCGATGCAACCGTCGCACGCGATCAGCGATTTATTTTTTGCGCCGAGCCGGCTCGGAATGGAGCGGCTCGCCGGCGCCTATGCGTGGCAAAGCTTGATCAAATCCGGATGTATCATCGCCGGCGGCTCGGATGCGCCAGTCGAGCGCGGCGAACCAATGATCGAATTTTACGCCGCCGTTGCACGCAAAAGCGTGAAGGGATTTTCGGCAGAAGGCTGGCACTCAGAGCAAGCGGTCTCGCGCGAGCAAGCACTGAAGATGTTCACGCTCTGGCCCGCCTACGCCGCGTTCGAAGAAAACGACAAAGGCTCAATCGAACCAGGCAAGCTCGCAGACTTCACCGTTCTCTCGAACGACATCATGAAAATTCCCGAGCCTGAGATCTTGAAGACGCCTTGCGTCATGACCATTATCGGCGGCGAAATCGAGTTTGAAGATCGTGGATTTTATTGAGGCATCAAACCTAATCTATGCCAACGCAGCCTCTGGCTTGCCTTACCGTGATCGCGCGAACAATATGCGAGGACAATGGGCGAACTCGCCGCACGCAATCTCGACGATGTTGAGTGCCAGGTCTTTTACGTCTTGGCAGGAACGCGTCTCCGATTAGGAATACAAATACTCGTCGTGATACTCACGCTGTGGCGCGAATTGCACAGTGTGATCGCCACCCATCTCGGGATATTCGAAGATTTTTCCTTCGTAATTGCGAATCACGATCTTTTCGTTGTCATGATACAAAACGTAGCCCGGATTGACTGGCACCTTGCCGCCACCGCCGGGAGCGTCGACGACGTACTGCGGCACCGCATAACCGCTGGTGTGCCCGCGCAAACCTTCGATGATCTCGATCCCCTTTGCGACCGAAGTGCGTAAATGCGAAGAGCCATTAATCAGGTCGCACTGGTAAAGGTAATACGGGCGCACCCGGCACATAAGGAGCTTATGCACGAGCGTTTTCATCGTTTCGAGATCGTCGTTTACGCCTTTAAGCAGCACGCTTTGGTTGCCTAGAGGAACCCCGGCATTCGCAAGCCGTTCGAGCGCTTCCTTCACTTCAATCGTAAGCTCACGCGGGTGATTGACGTGCACACTCAGCCAGAGCGGATGATATTTGGCGAGCATTGCACAAAGCTCGGGCGTGATGCGTTGCGGAAGAAAGATGGGGACGCGCGTGCCGATGCGGAGGAACTCGATGTGTTTGATCGCGCGCAAACGGCTCAGCATTTTCTCCAACTTATCGTCGCTGAAAATCAGGGCATCGCCGCCGCTCAAAAGCACATCGCGCACTTCGGTGTGGTGTTCGAGATAACGGAACGCCTCTTCGAAATCGGTGTGCAGTTCCTGTTCGCCGACGCCGCTGACGACGCGGGCGCGCGTGCAATATCGACAGTAACTGGCGCAACGATCGGTCACCAGAAACAGGACGCGGTCCGGATATCGATGCACCAGGCCCGGCACCGGCATGTGGGAATCCTCGCCACAGGGGTCGGCCATATCGTAAGGCGAGGTCCACGTTTCCTCGATCCGTGGAATGACCTGACGCCGGATTGGATCGTCAGGATCTTTTTCTCGCGGGATCAGATTGAAAAAGTGCGGGGTGACCGCGAGGGCGAGCTTGTCACCGGAAAGCAGAACCCCGTTCCGTTCCTCTTCGCTAAGATCGACATGCTGCTCGAGTTGAGCGAGCGAAGTAACCCGATTCTTGAGCTGCCACTTCCAGTCGCTCCAGAGTTCCGGCGCGACCTCGGGCCAATAGCCCGGCGTGTGCGAGACGAACTCTTTTCCATCGCCCTTTTCTGCCGCAAAAGTGATCATTTTGAGTTGTGAAGAAAAACGTTAAGATGGTTAATAATCGTGTCAACGCAGGCACTTGAAAGTGCGCCACGAACGTCCTCCGACGGGACACCGCGCATGAATTCTGTTTGGGCACTTCTGCTATTCTCGCGAGACACGGAGCTAAGTCACTGGACTGTGACGAGCGTGCCGATCGGAATTTCGGAGAAGAACTTGCGCGCCGCCTCTGAAGGCA
>QHOQ01000061.1 GCA_003219355.1 Verrucomicrobiota bacterium | reverse complement strand
GGTGTTCATGTCGGGGATTCTAGGTATAGAATTACTCGCTAAAGAAATACCGGTTGGCAAGTTTTGAAGATTGCCAAGGCCGTTTCCAACCGCCTAACTTAACCGCTTCATGTTTGCTCTCCAGCCAGAATTGAAGGTCTTTACCGGCTCTGCTAACCGGGAGCTAGCCGAGCGCATTTGCAAATATATCGGCGTACCACTCGGTCAGGCGACAATCAGCTCGTTTCCGGACGGCGAGACCTACGTCAGGATTGAGGAAAATATTCGGGGCCACGATGTTTTCATTATCCAACCGACTTGTCCGCCAACCAACCAGCACTTGATGGAGTTGCTCATCATGGTTGACGCAGCACGCCGGGCCAGCGCGGATCGGATCACGGCAGTCATTCCATTTTTTGGCTATGCGCGCCAGGACCGCAAAGATCAGCCTCGTGTTCCAATTACAGCAAAGCTCGTGGCGAATTTGCTGGATGCCGCTGGGGTAAGCCGGGTGCTGACGATGGACCTGCACGCGCAGCAGGTGCAGGGCTTCTTCGATATTCCGGTAGATCACCTCTATTCGCTCCCAGTGTTGATCAAGTATCTGCGACAGCAGCTTACGGGAAAAACGGTGGTGGTTTCCCCAGATCTCGGCGGCCTCAAAATGGCCTCCGCTTACGCCGATGGGCTCGGCGCAAACCTGGCAATTGTCGCCAAAGAACGCCGCAGCGCCACAGAGACGGAAGCACTTTATCTGATAGGCGAGGTCGAAGATCGCGATGTGCTGCTGGTTGATGACCTTACCGAAACGGCAGGGACGCTGACTTCTGCGGCTGAGCTTTTGAAGAAGCGCGGCGCCCTGAAGATTTATGCTGGGGTTTCACACGCTGTTCTCGTCGATCTTGCAATCCCGCGCTTGCAAAAATCGAAAATTGAGGAATTGATAACGACCAACAGTACTCCGGTACGCACTGTCGACGGGTTTAAGACCACTGTGCTCTGCGTCTCTGAGCTTCTCGGCGAGGGCATAAAGCGGATTCACAAGGATGAGTCCGTCTCATCGCTGTTCAACATCGAAAACGAAAAAAATGGCAAAGCAAGTCAGGCTAAAGGCTGAACCAAGAGCGACTGTCGGACGCTCTGCGGTGCGCAAACTGAAAGCGCGCGGAGTTATTCCGGCGATCATTTATGGCGGCAAGGACAAGCCGCAGCCGTTGCAAGTCTCCGCCCGGGACATCAACGCAATGATGAGCCACGCCTCTGGAGAAAATGTCCTGGTCGAGCTTGAAATCGCTGGTGAGAAATCGAATCGGACTGCGCTTGTGCAGGAAGTGCAACACTCACCGGTCCGTGGCGACATCCTTCATATTGATTTTCACGCCATCTCAATGGACGAGACAATTCAAGCTGAGGTCCCACTCGAGCCGATTGGCGTTCCCAATGGCGTCAAAAACTTTGGCGGATTGCTTGAGCAAAGCTTGCGCGCACTGGCAATTGAATGTCTGCCCCGCGATTTGCCGGATCGGATCACCGTCGATGTTTCGCAGTTGAACATCGGGGACTCCATTCACCTGCGGCAGATTCAACTGCCGTCCGGAGTCACGAGCAAGGTGCCGCCCGATCTCACGGCATTTTCGGTTCTCGCCCCAACAGTCGAAGAAGAACCAGTTGTGGCTGAAGCGGAAGCTGTTGCTGGACCTGAAGTGATTGGCGAGAAAAAGGAAGAAGGAGAAAAGGCAGCGGCCCCGGCGATCCCAAAAGAAAAAGAGCAAAAGAAGTAAGCTGTTTGGATCCGATCGATCTTGGTCAACGCCGACGAGGACAGGTTTTGCGATATCTGATTTTCGGCTGAGCGAATGTGGAAGAAAAAACTCCACAAATTCGTCTGATTGCCGGTCTCGGAAACCCCGGGCCCGAATACGAGCACACGCGCCATAACATCGGCTTTCTTGTCGTCGATCGGCTTGCCGCTCATTTTGCGTCGACATGGAAAAAATCCACCAAGCAGGACGCGCTTTTGGCGAAATCGGGAGAATTGATCCTGGTGAAACCGATGACTTACATGAATCGTAGCGGAGAACCGCTCGCCGAGCTCGCAAAGTTTTTCAAAATCGAGGCGCGGGAAATTCTCGTTGTGCTCGACGATCTTGCCTTGCCGCTTGGCCGTCTTCGATTGCGGGCCAGCGGTGGTCCGGGAGGCCACAACGGTCTCGAATCGATCATCGTGCGATTCGGAACCGAGGACATTCCGCGATTGCGCATTGGTATTGGGCCGGCGCCACGCGAAGGTTCGGTTGAATACGTGTTGAGCCGATTTTTTGAAGAAGAAAAGCCGCTTGTTAGATCGACAATCGATCATGCCGCGGAAGCGGTGAAATGCGCGATTGACAATGGACTCGTTTCCACGATGAACACTTTCAACAAAACCGAAGAATCATGAAGAACCGTTACGAGGCGTTGCTCGTGCTTAACACGCAGGGCAAAGAAGACACCGTCAAAGGTATTGTCGATCGATTGGAATCAGAATTTCAAAAAGAAGGCGCGGAGGTCGAGCAGGTGCAAAAAATGGATAAGCGCCAGTTTTCATACGTGGCCGGACCGCTTGATTCGGGGTACTACGTGAACTTTGTTTTTCACGCCGATCCGCAACTGATTACGAAATTGCGTTCGAAATTTAAACTTGATCCGGAAGTCTATCGTCAGAATTACCAGCGCCTTCCGGAAAAGAAGGAGAAGGCGCCGAAAAAGTTGGCGAAAGCGAAATAGTTTGGCTATAACCGGCGCATGGCCAGCTTCAATAAAGTCATATTGCTCGGAAATCTGACGCGCGATCCAGAAGTGCGCTACACCCCGAAAGGGAGTGCCGTGTGCGATCTCGGCATCGCCGTTAATCGCGTTTACACGACCGACAGTGGGGAGAAGCGTGAAGAAGCCACCTTCGTGGACGTCACTTTTTGGGGCCGCACTGCAGAGGTTGCCGGAGAGTATCTAAAAAAAGGTCGGCCGGTTTTTATCGAAGGCAGGCTCCAGCTCGACTCCTGGGAAGACAAACAATCTGGACAGAAACGCTCCAAGCTGAAGGTGATTGGGGAAACGATGCAGCTTATTGGTGCGCGATCCGCTGGTGCCACCGCTGGCCCGAGTGAACAAGGTGAGGAAGATCGAACATCGCGGGCCGCCGGCAAATCGAGCGCGCCTCCGCCAAAAGCGTCTGCGCCGCAGCCGGACGACGACGAAATTCCATTTTGAGTCGCAAAGTCGTGCGACTGCGCACGAACAAGGATAGGCGCGACTCTATCGCGCCGACAAATTTTCCATGGCTCCGCAGAGCATGGCCTACCGATCGTGTTAACCGATGAATACGACTGAAGCTTGTATTGCGCTCAACATGTTGCCGACTGTGGGGCCGGTACGGCTGCGGAAACTGCTGCAAGTTTTTGGAACTCCAGAGCGTGTGCTGACCGCAAAACGTGCTGAGCTTCGCGCGGTCGAAGGAATTGGCGGTGAAGTGGCCGATCAAATTGCAACCTGGGAATCGACTGTCGATCTTGCAACCGAGCTGAATCGCATTCGCGATTTCGGCGGGACCGTCGTTACACAGGAATCACCCTCGTATCCAAAGTCGCTCCGGGAAATTCACGCCCCGCCCATCGTGCTTTACGTTTGGGGCGAACTCCAGGAGCGCGACAATCACGCTATTGGCATTATCGGCGCGCGCCGCACCACCCATTACGGAACCGAGGCCGCTAAAAAACTCGCCTATCAAATAGCCTACGCGGGTTTGACTGTAATCAGCGGTTTGGCGCGTGGGATCGACACGGCCGCGCATCAGGGCGCGCTCGCCGCGAAAGGCCGAACCATTGCCGTGATCGGTGCCGGGTTGCTCGAAATCTATCCGCCTGAAAACCGAGGGCTCGCTGAAAAGATTATGGGCGGCAACGGCGCGATCGTGTCGGAGTTCTCGATGGAAATCAAACCCGACCGACAAACATTTCCGATGCGTAATCGAATCATAAGTGGCTGGAGCCACGGCATTCTTGTTGTCGAAGCGGGTTTGAATAGCGGGGCCCTGATTACGGCGTCGCAGGCGATCGAACAGGGTCGCTCCGTTTATGCTGTTCCCGGGCACATTAACGCACCGAGTGCAATGGGATCCAATCGTCTGATTCAGCAAGGCGCCAAGCTCGTGATGAGTGCAAGCGATATCCTCGAGGACCTGCAAATTCTTCTTCCCGAGACAAAGCCATCGCCGGAAGCCTCAGCCCGGCCCTTGCCACCGCTCTCTGAGGACGAGCGTCGCGTTTATGAGGCGATTGATTCGTCCGAAACGCCGATCGACGACATCGCCGCCCGAAGCGATTTGCCAAGCGGAACCGTCTCTTCTACTCTTCTCAGTCTCGAACTAAAACGGCTCGTTAAGCAATTGCCGGGGAAATACTTTGTGAAACTGGGCTAGACTCACCCGGCGTCTCTCGTTTGCCGATTGCAATTAGCGCGAAGCTAAGCTTCGGTTGCAGCTTTAAATGTCCAAATCCCTTGTCATCGCCGAAAAACCCAGCGTCGCGACGGATCTCGCACGCGTTTTGGGCAAGTTTAAGAAAGAGAAGGACTTTTTCGAGAACGATCAATACGTGATCTCCTCGGCGATTGGTCATTTGGTCGAGATGGTTCCGCCGGAAGGCGCGGAAGTGAAACGGGGGAAATGGAATATCGAGAATCTCCCGGTACTACCGAACCACTTCGATCTTATCCCGAAAGAGAAGACAAAATCGCGGCTGCAGGTGCTCAAGCGTTTGATCAAGCGACCCGACGTGACCGAGATCATTAACGCCTGTGATGCCGGGCGCGAAGGCGAACTCATTTTTCGCAACACGTTGCGGTGGGCGGGCGTTAAGAAACCAACGCGCCGGCTTTGGCTGCAATCGATGACACCGGAGGCAATTCGTGCCGGCTTCGAGCATCTGCGTTCCGAACAAGAAATGCAGCCGCTGGCCGATGCCGCGACTTCGCGCGCGGAAAGCGATTGGCTGGTCGGCATCAATGCAACACGCGCGCTTACTTCATTCAATTCGCGCAGCGGTGGCTTTCAAAAGACCGCCGCCGGCCGGGTGCAGACGCCGACGCTTGCGATCCTGGCGGGTCGCGAAGAAAAAATTCGCTCCTTCAAGCCGCGTCCGTATTTCGAGGTCCACGCGGACTTGGGGGTAAAGGCGGGGAGCTATCGCGGCCGCTGGTTCGACGAGAGATTCAAAAGTGATGGCGACGAGGACGCGCGTGCAGAACGGCTCTGGACCCGCGAGCAAGCGGACGCAATCGAAGCGAAATGCGCCGACAAAACGGGCGAGATCACCGAGGAAAAAAAATCGGCAACGCAGGCGTCGCCGCTGCTCTACGACCTAACAACACTGCAGCGCGAAGCCAATGGCCGTTTCAGTTTAAGCGCGCGCCGCACGCTTCAGATCGCGCAGGCCCTTTACGAGAAGCATAAGGTGCTGACCTATCCGCGGACCGATTCGCGTTATCTGCCGGAAGATAATCTTGGCCAAGTGCGCAAGGTCATGTCCAGCTTCGACGACCAGACGCTGGCCACCCACGCCGAGAAAGCGCTCCGCAACGAATGGATCAAGCCGACGAAACGCGTCTTCAACAACGCCAAGGTGAGCGATCACCACGCCATCATCCCCACGGGCACATCGACCGCGCATCTCGATGATTTCGAGCGCAAAATTTTCGACATGGTCGCGCGCCGCACCATCGCGGTCTTTTATCCGGCCGCGCAATTTGAAGTAACCACGCGCATCACTCGAGTGGAAGGTGAGCCGTTCAAGACGGACGGAAGAATCATTGTCGATCCTGGCTGGAAGGCGGTCTATGGGAAAGAAGCGGCCGGCGAGGACGAACAATCGATTGTTCCAATTTCGCCTAACGAACGGGCAGACGTGCTTGCGATTGAGGTCAAGGAAAACGAGACCAAGCCGCCCGCACGTTTCAACGAAGCAACGTTGCTTTCGGCGATGGAAGGCGCTGGCAAGCTCGTTGAAGATGAAGAGTTGCGCGAAGCAATGAGCGAGCGTGGCTTAGGCACGCCAGCCACGCGTGCCCAAATTATCGAAGGCCTGATTTTTGACGGATACATAGAGCGCAAGGGAAAAGAGCTTGTCGTCACGGCGAAAGGATTATCGCTCATCACACTGCTGCGAAATCTCCACACGGACGTTCTGTGCACACCGGAATTGACCGGTGAATGGGAGTTTCGTCTCAAACAAATGGCGCAAGGGAAGCTCGACCGCCGACATTTCATGAAAGACATTCGCGGGTTAACGTGCGAGATCGTGGAGAAGGTCCGCAGTTTTCGTGGCGAGACCATCGAAGGCGAGTACGCTGTCATCGACGCCAAATGCCCTAACTGCGGCCGCGGCCCGATCAAGGAAGATTACAAAACGTTCCGTTGCAAAAATTGCGACTGGCTCATGTGGAAGACGATGGCCTCTCGCCAATTCGAGCCGGAGGAAGTCCGCGAATTGTTAACAAAAGGACGCGTGGGGCCACTGCAAGGATTCCGCAGCAAGATGGGACGTCCGTTCGAAGCTGCAGTGAGACTCGGCGAAGACAAAAAACCGGAATTTGATTTTGGTGCGGACGGAAACGGCGCACCACAAAAGATCGACACTTCTCGGCACGAATCTATCGGAGTGTGTCCGGTTTGTAAGGAGGGCCAGGTTTACGAGCTGGAAAATGTCTATATCTGTGAGCGTGCCGCTGCTGCCCTAAGAAAATGCACATTCCGCGTAAGCAAAACGATTTTGCAGCGCCCTATTCCGAAAGAACAAGTGCAAAAATTGATGTCGACGGGCAAGACAGACCTCCTCCCGAGATTTATCTCGAAAAGAGGCCGGCCGTTTTCCGCACACTTGAAACTGGAAGACGGCAAAGTCGGTTTCGAGTTCGCCGAAAAGACGCCACGCGCTGCGAAGCCTCGAGCGCGAAAATCCGTCGCCAAAGCGTAGGCATCCGCTGTTCCTCGTGAAAAGGCTTCAGAGCGCAGCCAACGCCTTCGCCAGGCAACCAACAGCTCTCAGCCGGTTCTGGGTTCGACCTTTTGCTGAACGCGATGCACCATAGCTACGGCTGCGATGAGCATCAGCCCCGAAATCACCTGATGTGGTTCAAGCGTTGCGTGGAAAAAACCCCATGTGATGCACACCGCGGCGAGGGTCTGCATCATCTCGAAGTAACCCGCCGTCGATGCACGCGTAAGGCGTAACCCTTCGAAATAGACGAGGAGGGGTATACCGCCCGAAATGGAAGCGAGCAAAACCAGCCAAACTATCGCCTTTGCAGCGTGAACCTGCGCGGTCGCCGGCCACAGCGTGGCTCCATGAAGCTTGCCGTAGCCGAGAAGGATCAATGTCATGCAAGCTAGCCCGACGACAATGCGCAGACTCGATGCAAGCCGGAGCGACATACCGGTCATTACCCCGCGGCCAGCAACGGTCGCAAAACCCCAAAACAACGCGCAGATTAGCGCGTAGCCGGTGCCGCGGTTCAGTCCAGCACGCTCGAACGAAGTGGCAATAAGCGTTGGATGCGTGACCGAAACAAAGATGCCGGCAAGGACCGCGATGCCGGCATAGAGGAAGAAACGTGGACCGAGGCGGTCGCCGAAAAGCAGGAACGCGCCCATCGTCGAGATGACAGGCTGAATGTTCAGGACCACGTTCACCACTGTCGGGTTGCCGTATTTCAAGGCCAGAGTGAAAAAGATCGTGCCGACGGCCGAGCCGGCGAAGCCGGAGAAGAACAGGTATACCCAAGTGCTCACGTCGATTTTGCTAATCTCGGTAACGCGCGAGATGAGAAGTGGCAGGAACATGAACAGAATGAGCACGTGCTCCCAAAAGACGATCACGTCTGCGTCAAAAAGAGTATTCAGCGGGATGCGCCATGCGCTCTCGGTGCCCCAGAGAGCGGCGCCAAGACCAACGAGCCATGGACCGTACGATACCGAGTTCGTGCGGCGGTTTTCCATGCCGAAGCGTTTAGTGCCGGTACGACGTTGCGTCAATCGTGTGGTTGCGGGTGGAAGCGAATCTGGCGTTTGCGGGCTTCGAGCCAGCCAAAGGCTGGGTGAATCTTGATGAAGCGATGGGCAAACTCACCATTCGCTGATTCGTCTGGTTCCAGCGGGACATGAAAAAAAAGCAAACTCAAGCGCGCACGAATCTATTCCACCTCCTCACGCCCGACTCCTCACTACTTCTCAAGGAACCTGCTGAAACCTGATGATATCCATGCGATCCTAAAGAGGCTTGCCAAAGAAAAAACAAAGGACTTGAGGAACAGCCCGAACGAGAATTTCGCCTTGGTAAAGGATTGACGGCACAATTTGTTGTGTGTTATTGAAGCATTCAACACTATGCGTTGCCCCAAGTGCGGGTCTCGTGATGACAAGGTCATCGATTCCCGTCAATCGCGGGATAGTTCGAGTATCCGCCGCCGCCGCGAATGTCTGAAATGCAAATATCGCTTTACCACATACGAAGAAATCGAGCGATCAGACCTGCGGGTGGTAAAACGTGATCGAACACATGAGCCATTTGACCGGCGCAAACTCGCTTCCAGCATCGCGAAAGCCTTTGAAAAACGCTCGGCCAGTCTTCTTACGCTGGAGGAGATGGTAGACGAGATTGTGCACGAACTTGAAACCAGCGGGCGGGAAGTTCCTTCCACGGCTATTGGAGCCAAGGTGCTCGAAAAATTGCGCAAGATTGATGAAGTGGCCTATCTGCGTTACGCGTCGGTGCACCAGCGATTTGAGGATGTCGATCAATTTGTGGATGCCATTCATACCCTCGGTCGGCGGATAAAACCGAATGCGCTTCAGCGGGAATTGTTTCCGCCGGAAACAACGCAAGTTCAATCGCGTGCCGCTGACGCGGGATCACGCGGTGTCCCGAACGAAAATCATGGTCGCATTTAAAGAAGAATTTCCATATCTGAGGACCGAGTCGGGGCAACTCTTCGAGTTTAATCGCGATTGGCTGCATGCTGCCATCACCCGTGCGGCGGACAAGGCCGGCTACCCGAGTTGGTGGCTCACCGATCACGTGACAGAAAGTATCGCTTTTTACCTCCGTCTGCGGAATGACGAGAGTGTGGTCGCGTTCAGCCAGCTTTCGCAGACCGTGCGCTATGTCCTGAAGGTGATCGGCTACAAGGAGATCATCCCACATTTTGCGCCTTCTCCACCGCCCATTTCCATTTCGCTATTCGAGATCGCCGAACAGGCAGGCACAGGATATGAACTCGCGTTTTTTGATCTTTTGGAAAGACGAATCAACGCGCTGATTCAAACTGGCATGGATAATCTGCAGCTCTGCTCGCTGCAACGTTGCGTGAAACACCTGCGCGGCGTGAAAGTTTGGACGCGCGCCTGTGATGCCCTGCGTGAGGAAATTGTCTGTTTCGTGCGCGAAAAAATAACGTCAACAGCTGAAGTTGCGCGGCTCGATTGTTCTCTGCGTTGAACCGGTTTTTGCAGCAATGGGTTAGGCCAGCAGTCGCGCTGACCCCTCCAGGACTTCGAATACGGAGCGTTTCTTCGAAAGCGTCGCTGCAACTTCACAATTTGAGCAGTTAGATTTTCAGAGTATTGGATCGTCATGACCGTTTTTGAAAAAATCATCGCACGCCAGATTCCGGCGAAAATCGTTTGGGAAGACGATGAGGCGATCGCGTTCCACGACGTCAATCCGCAAGCGCCCGTGCATGTGCTGATCGTGCCAAAAAGAGTGGTGCCGCGGCTTACGGACGCGACCGACAACGACCGCGCGCTGCTCGGAAAATTGCTCCTCGTTGCGCGCGATATCGCGAAGAGGCTGGATCTGTCGAGTGGCTATCGCGTCGTGATCAACAGCGGACCCGACGCGGGTGAAAGTGTGCCGCATTTGCATGTCCATCTGCTTGGCAAACGCGCGCTCGCCTGGCCGCCTGGATAGGTTAAGACCCAAAGGTGGGCTCGGCATGCAATGCATGTTCTCACCCGGTGGCTTATTTCCTGCGTTTAGGATCTCGCAGAGCGTTCTCTACTGACGAACAAGCGCCCAATCAATTCCGACAATACGCTTGTCCGCAAATCGTTTCAGCGACTTGGGAAACAGGAGATAAGTTGCGCCTTTCCTTTCTTTGAAACCAGCGATCCCGAAATCTGTCCCGCTCTCGCTCTTTTGAATCGTCATAACTCGGTTATTCTTAATATGCGACTGTAAATGCCGATCGGCGGCCGGTTTTTGCCAAAGCGTGTAAACCTCCGGGGCACCACATTTTTCGATTACTTGCGAAAAGCGCGCCGTTTTTACTTTGAGGAGTTTCATTTGTAGCGCGCCGGGAACGGCGAAAAAAAGTCCGCCAGAGAACTACGGCAAAGAGGATCAGACTACCGTTGCTGCATTCCTGCCCTGGCGGGGTTTGTAAGCCCTCAATCCATAGCCCCTGACGGAGGATAAATTTTCCCGCAAGATCGAGGGCGTGCAATCCCATTTGTAAAAAAAATACGCATATTGACAACCCATTTGGCTTCTGTTTGCATCGGCACCGTGAAATGGCTGGCGCTGCTTTTATTCGTTGTTCTTCAATGCTCGTGTACGACCCTCGTTAATCGGCGTGATCTCTATAGCCCGGAGCCCGGGCCTGATTCCAGAGAAGTAATGCGGCAATTGGCAACTACCACGTCGGTAACGACCAGGACCATACACAGCGTGACCGAAGAGCCGTCTCCGCAGTCTCGTTATTAGATACTCCCTTAATTGAGCGCACGCGCTCCGCGGGCCGCACCGATCCTCTTAGCCGAACGGCAGATTTGCCTTGATCCGGGCAACATCGGTCCTATCCGCGCGCGCCGCTTTGCCCAACTGACGTCTGCGTTTCGCATTCTTGGACGAAAGCAAATGCCGACGTGAGGATTGCGCTCTTAATATCTTGCCGCGCGCCGTTATCTTGAAGCGCTTTGCTACCGATTTGCGCGTTTTGCTGCGAGCAACTGATTTCGGCATAAGGCGCGAAACATAGCGGCGATTGCCAGGCTGACAACTGCATTTCACGCTAAATAAGGCAAGACAATTATGCCAACTGCCAAGCCTGTGAAATCATCACGCCCGCTCAAGTTCGATGACGCAATGCGCCGAGCGATGCGCGTCCCGTCGTCACCAAGCGGCAAAAAGGCAAAGCGCCCTGTGTGGCGAAAGAAATCTAGAAAAAAGTCTTAGTATCGACTTTTCTGAACGTGACCCGAATTCCCGGGTCTTGGACTGTGGCAAGCCAACCGTGGGCGGCTGCAAAGGCGTGAATTTCCTTTTCGCGTTTGAGCTGATCTCGTTCGTCTCGCGGCCAGATAAAGGCCAAATCATGTTCAAACACCGTGAAAGTCTCCTTGTGACGAAGACGTTCTTCAATGCGTTTTTTGAGCGCGTCCAGGCAACTATTCTCGTCTTATTCATCGAGAATACCAACTAATTCGTGGATGCGCATGGCGATGCCGTTTTTACCTGTGTTAGGTGCATACTCCTCAATTCGTCGGCTCGACAGAGTGATTTCATCGCTCCGCTTGTTCACCCTAACCGACTTCCCGTCCACCCCACGCCGCTCCCGTGATCGCGTATGCCCGCCCTACCAGAAAATCCTCGCGTCGGTTTTCTTTCTTGGAACATTCTTACATATGGAGAACGCCCTGACAGAAATGCCGCGTGTTGTGATAATCGGAGCGGGCTTTGGCGGGCTCGAGGCGGCGAAAAAGCTCGCCTGCAAAGATGTGCGCATAACCGTGATCGATCGCACGAATTACCATCTTTTTCAGCCGCTACTCTATCAGGTCGCAACGGCGGCGCTATCGCCGGCGGACATTGCAGCCCCCGTGCGTGCTGTGTTGAGCAAATGCAGGAATGTCGAGGTGATCCTTGCCGAGGTGCAATCGGTGGATGTTGATGCCAAAAAAATAAAAACAAACGATATGGAAATCGCTTATGATTTCCTGATCCTCGCCACTGGCGCGCGGCACTCCTATTTCGGACATAACGAATGGGAGAAGTTAGCGCCGGGACTTAAGAGTCTGGAAGACGCAATCGAGCTCCGACGCCGTCTGCTCCTGGCATTCGAGTACGCGGAAAAAATCACGGACCAGGCGGCTCGCAAGGCAGCGATGACTTTCGTAATCATTGGCGGTGGACCGACTGGCGTGGAAATGGCCGGCGCAATCGCAGAGATCGCGCGTTATACGCTTGCAAAGGATTTCCGGCACATCGACCCGTCACAGGCACGCGTGATTCTCATCGAAGGGGAGCCACGTTTGCTG
>QHOQ01000062.1:623-43858 GCA_003219355.1 Verrucomicrobiota bacterium | reverse complement strand
AGTGATGCTCTTCGGCGGACTTTTTTCCGCCTATATCTTTTTGCGACTGGACGCGCCGCCGGGGATGTGGCCGCACGGCTTGCTCAACGTTCCCGTTGGCACGATGAACACCGCGATTCTGATCCTGTCGTCAGTCACGGTGGTGCTGGCGTGGGCGGCGCTGAAGATGAGAAAATATCGCGCCTACTGGTGGTACATGCTGGCCACGATTCTTTGCGGCGTAATCTTCTTAACCGTCAAACTCGTTTACGAATGGCCACAGAAGTTTGATCATTTCGGCGCTTACATTAAACCGGATGCGCTCGCGAAATACGAACAGTATCTCGGCAACGAGCATGCTGCCGCGAAAGGTTTGCCGCCGCGGCTCGAAATCACAGGGCATCTGCATAATCGCGCGGCGCTCAACGACCCAAACATCAAGGATTACGAAGTAGCGCTTGATCCGCTAAACGCCGATCCGACCAACCCCGCGATGGATCGGCCCCATTTTTTCCCACTGCCTGTCACCGACAAGATCGCGAAGATCGAAAAGGAAGACGTCGAGCGGGCGACCATGTTTCTGCCGACGCACAGCGCATATTTTGCCAGCTACTTTACGATCACCGGTTTGCACGGAATGCACGTACTCGGCGGTGTCCTCGTCTTCATCTACATGTGGCTGCCGGTCAGCAAAAAGCTTTACCAGCGCAATCCTGAGCATCTTGCCAACCGCGTCGAGGTCTCGGGTCTCTTCTGGCACTTTGTCGATCTGGTCTGGATTTTCGTCTTCCCGCTTTTTTACTTGCTGTAAACCATGAACAACCCGCCTGACATTTCACAAGACCCGAGCGAGCACGAGGAGTATGCGCACAACGTCCAAAAGCACGTCCGCGGTTATTTAATGGTCGGCGCCACGTTGCTCGCGTTCACCGCCATTACGGTCGCGCTTTCCTACGTGAACTTCGGGGCGCCGAAAGCGAACATCGCCGTGGCCATGCTGGTGGCGACGTTCAAGGCAGGATTAGTCGCGGCAATTTTCATGCACTTGGCCGCAGAAAAACGGCTCATCTACCGCATCCTCATTTTCACGGGTTTCTTTGTGCTCGGACTTTTCTGGCTTATTTTTCTCGCGTGGTACGACTATCCGGTCGTTCGTTAAATGTCGCTTAAAGGTTTCCATATTGTTTTCATTATTTTCTCGACGCTGCTCGCGCTCGGGATCGGAGCATGGTGCGTCTGGGTCGATCTTGTGGAAGGCGCGCCGATTTATCTGGCCGGTGCAATCTGCTCGTTTGTGGTCGCGGTCGCGCTAGTTGTTTACGGCGTCTGGTTTTATCGCAAAATGAAACGGCTTCGCATCATCACATGAAGGCGAAAATCTTGTCGATCCTCCTCTTGTCGATCTTTTCGCCGGTTGGGCAAGCGCTGGCATGTCCATTTTGCTACGGCGCAAAAGATGGAAAATCGACTGAACACATGGCGGTGGCGATTTGGTTTCTTTTTGGAGCTGTGATGTCGGTCCTAGGTGGAATTGGCGCGTTCAGTTTTCATCTCTGGCGGCATGGCCGCATGCCAGCCGAGCCTTATCAAGAGATGACTGAGGAAGAGCTGAGCAAATATGAGTAGCCTGGCGCTAATCAATGAATTCCTAGGCCAGCCGCCGAATGCTTCCTCGCACGGGTATCAAATCGACCACATCCTCGAGTTCTGCCACTGGTTCATGGGGGCGCTTTTTCTCGGCTGGTCGGCGTTCTTTATTTTCGTTTTGATTCGCTTCCGAAGAGGCCGGCATCCGGCTGCGGATCACCACGGAGTGAAAAGCGGCGTCTCAACGCATCTGGAATTCTCCGTTGTCTTGATCGAAGCCGTCCTGTTGCTTGGATTCGCGATTCCACTCTGGGCAAAACGGGTAAATCAGTTCCCGCCGGGCAAAGAGGCGCTTCTCGTTCACGTCGTCGGCCAGCAGTTCAGCTGGAATTTTCATTTACCCGGACCGGATGGCCAATTTGGCCGGCGCGATGTTAGCTTTTTGAGCAACTCAAATCCCATCGGTCTCGATCCGAACGACCCCGCCGGCAAAGACGATATCGTGACGGCTGGCGAACTACATGTGCCAGTGGATCGGCCAGTCATCACTGAGCTTTCATCGAAAGATGTAATTCACGATTTCTTCCTGCCGGAGATGCGCATCGCCGCGGACGCCATTCCCGGATCGCTCATTCCAATGTGGTTTACGCCGATCAAGACCGGAACTTACGAAGTGATCTGCGGCCAGCTTTGCGGCTTGGGCCATTCCGGAATGAAGGGCACGCTGGTGGTCGATACGCCGGCGGATTATCAGACATGGCTCAAAGAGCGCGCCGAGTTAGCTGGATCGCAGGGCGCACCTCCAGCTGGAGCTCAGAAGACGGAAAACAAGGCAGCTGCGACGCCGGCGCCCTCGCCGAGTCCGGGCGGGTAGTGCGGGCTCTTTCTGTAGCGGCGGTCTATGACCGTCGGACTCTTCAAGTTCGATCTACCCACGGTTGCAAAGAATGAGCGCAGGGGCCGGAAATAATGCGACAGTCACAGACCGCCGCTACAGTAGCTGGCTCAACGCGTTCGCGTGGATTACGTGCGTTGCGACGTTGTTTCTCATTTGCAGTGGGGGAATGGTCACGAGCAAAGGCGTCGGCCTCGCCGTGCCCGATTGGCCGACCACGTTCGGCTACAACATGTTCTTGTTTCCTGTTTCGAAATGGATCGGCGGGATTTTCTTTGAGCATACCCACCGCTTGATTGCTTCGGCGGTTGGGTTCCTCACGATAATCCTCGCGATCTGGCTCTGGCGTAGCGAACCCCGAAAATGGGTTCGCAGCCTGGGAATAATCGCGCTTTGCGCGGTAATTCTACAAGGCGTGCTCGGCGGCCTGCGCGTTACGATGCTGAAAGATGAGATCGGAATCTTTCACGCCTGCCTTGCGCAAGCGTTTCTTGGACTGGTCGTGCTGATCGCGCTCACGACTTCAAGATTTTGGCGAACGCTCGCCGATGTAATTGTCGACCCCAAAAAAATCATCACGATCAAGACAATCGCGTTTGCAACAACGGTCGCGATTTATGCGCAGCTGGCGCTGGGGGCGACAATGCGTCATCAACATCGCGATCTCGCTATTCTCGATTTCCCGACGGCAAATGGCGCCTGGATTCCGGACACCGGCGCGGCTGCGCTTGCAAAGGTCAACGCCTGGCGCGATGCACGGGGTTTGTCGGACGTTGACGCGTTCCAAATCTGGCTGCAAATGGCGCATCGGTTTCTCGCGTTGATCATCGCCGTTGCCGTGGTTGTATTTTGTCTTCGGGTTTGGAGAGAAGCGCGCCACGTGGCTGCGCTCAGGCGATTGTCGATCTTTTGGGTCGCCCTGGTCGTTTGCCAGATTACGCTTGGCGCTTGGACCATTTGGAGCAACAAAGCAGCCGATGTCGCGACCGCGCATGTCGCAGGCGGCGCGACAATGCTATCTTTTGGGGTGAGCATTTGCGCGATTTGCTGGCGAATTTTGCAGGGACAACGCAGTGAAAGATCAGCAACCACCTCGTTCGGAGTCAAAGGAGCAGTCGCCGCGTGAAAACTGTCGCGATTCACACCCCGACTGACGATAAGACTGTAACCAATGATAAATCAGCGCGTACCCGCATGTTCGATTTGGCGGAGTTGGTCAAAGCGCGGCTGACGCTGCTTGTTTTGCTTACGACTGCGGCCGGCTTTTATCTCGGAGCGCAATCGCCAATCAATTACTTCGCGTTATTTCACGTCGTGTTTGGAACGGCGGCGGCGGCGGCCGGCGCTGCCGCGCTCAATCAGTGGTGGGAACGCAAGCTCGACGCACTGATGCGTCGAACGAAGATGCGCCCGGTGCCGGCTGGTCGCATGCGAGCTGCCGAAGCGCTTACGCTCGGCGTTGTTCTTTCGATTTTTGGCGTTGGTTATCTCGTGGTTGCCTGCAATGCGCTCAGCGCCACGCTCGCCGCGCTTACGATACTTATTTACATTTTTTGTTACACACCGCTCAAGCGCGCCAGCACTGCGAATACCCTTGTCGGCGCAATTCCCGGCGCGATTCCGCCGATGATCGGTTGGACAGCTGCGTGCGGAACAATCGACGCAGGGGCATGGAGTCTTTTCGCGATCCTTCTTCTGTGGCAACTGCCGCATTTCTTCGCGATCGCCTGGATGTACCGCGATGACTATTCACGTGCGGGCTTCCGAATGATTTCGAGTGACGATCTCAGCGGCGAGCGCAGCGCCAGTCAAAGCGTGTTCTTTTGCATCTTGCTCTTGGTGATCGCAGGGCTGCCCACGTTTTTTGGAATTGCCACACCGGTTTATCTCGCTATCGAGCTCGCCCTTGGCGGTTTGTTTATTGCCGTGGCAATGCGATTTTTGAAAAAGCGCACGGCCGGAGCTGCGCGATTATTGTTCATCACTTCGATCGTTTACCTCCCTCTTTTGCTGGCTGCGTTAGTACTAACGAAGTCATGAACGCTACTTCAATTCCTATTCAGCGCGGGAGCTCGTGGAGCGGGATTGCCTGGAAAGCGACATTGATTCTCATCCCATTTGTCACGGCGGGGCTTTTACTTTGGCTGCGCCACGTGGAGGTCCGTGCGCTTGCCCAGCGCAGCGTTTCGTCCTACGGCACGGTTCCTCATTTTCAGCTCGTAAACCAAGAAGGACAACCTTTCGACTCTGCGCAATTGGCTGGGAAAATTTGGATCGCCGATTTTGTTTATACCACTTGTCCCGGACCCTGTCCGATGATCAGCACGCGGATGAGTGAACTGCAAAAGCCGTTGGAACAAACCGATGTGCATCTGGTCTCGTTCAGCGTCGATCCGGAAAGGGACACGCCGGAAGTTTTGCGTGGCTACGCCGAGAAATTACGCGCCGAACCGAAGCGCTGGGATTTCCTTACCGGACCGAAGTCCGCGATTTACGATCTTTCTCATAACGGCTTCAAGCTTGCGATCTCCGATGGTAACGGTGAAGCTGGAATTCCGGTGCACAGCACGCGGATGGTGCTGGTGGATCGCCATGGAGAAATCCGTGGTTATTACGAAGCGACCGAAGCAGACGCCGTAACCAAATTGCTCGCCGATACAAGTCATCTGTTGCGCGAGCAGCCAAAATAATTGTAGTGGCAGGCGTGTCGCCTGCAGAGCGCCAACATTGCAGCTGCCACAGCCGCCTCTACAGAAAGACGCCGTGCTAGCCGACCGACGCCGGACCCGCGTTTGGCCCTTCGTCGCAAACTATCCGCAGATAATCTCGATACTCACCTTTCGGCAACCGATCGATGAGTGCGGACAATTGTGACTGGCTGATAAAGCCCATGCGACAGGCGACCTCCTCAAGGCATGCAATTTTCAATCCTTGCCGATGCTCGATTGTCGCAATGTAGTTGCCAGCTTCGAGCAAGCTTGTCTGCGTACCGGTGTCGAGCCAGGCCATGCCACGGCTGAGCAATTTCACGTGTAGCTGTTTCTGTCCGAGATAGAGCAAATTCAGATCGGTGATCTCAAGTTCACCGCGGGCCGAGGGCCGCAGGGTCTGGCAAAGGTCGACCACGCGCTCGTCGTAAACATAAAGTCCCGGCACCGCGAAATGACTTTTCGGTTGCTTCGGTTTTTCCTCGAGACTGATTGCCTTGCCTTGAGTGTCAAATTCGACCACGCCATAGCGTTGTGGATCGCGCACTTGATAACCGAAAATGCACGCGCCGCGCTCGATCGCGAGAGCGTGCCGGTAGAAATCGAGTTTCCCGTAGAAAATATTATCGCCAAGAATAAGCGACGCGCCCGCGTCGCCGATGAATTTTGCGCCGATTAAAAAAGCCTGGGCGATCCCCTCAGGTTTCGGCTGTTCGGCATATTCGATTCGAATTCCAAGTTGCTCGCCATCGCCCAGGTAATCGCGAAGCATCGGCAGATCCTTCGGTGTGGTAATGATCAGGACCTCGCGAAGACCACCGAGCATCAGCGTGGCGAGCGGATAGCAAATCATCGGCTTGTCGTAGATCGGGAGAAGCTGTTTGCAGACGATCTTGGTGAGCGGGAACAGCCGTGTCCCAGCTCCGCCAGCAAGTAGAATGGCCTTTTTGTTCATTCGCTTGTTTTTGATTTGCCGGGCACCTCCCCGCGGCTCAAGCGCACGAGCAATTCCGACCATTCCTGCCAGAAACTTGCCGCTCCGGTCAAATCGATCCCGATTCTTTCTCCGAACGATTGAAGTGCTTTTCGCCGAGCAGAATGCAATGCCGCCTTGTCGACAAGAAATGAGCCATCGCGATGCGGAAGCAATTTGCGGTCGCTCAGACGCCCTCCCTCACAACGGCGTAGTGCCTTCTCGATCCACTGTTGCGATAATTCCGGCCGCGGCTCAATCGTAGCGCTTACTGTAACGTCAACAAGTCTCTGCAAAATCAGCGCGCAGGCGAGCGCACGCGAGCTTGTTGCGTGGACGTGGGAAACTTTTTTTTCCACCAGCAGCCTGCGCAAGACGAGAGCGAAACGCGCCTGTCGCAGGAAAATTCCACCCGGCACGCGCTCGGTTTCCTGTGCCCGCTCCTCTTCCAATTTTTGGGCAAGAGTGTGGTGCGCGCGCCATTCTGCCTCCATCACCATCGGGTCGGGCAAAAATTCCAGCTGCACCGCCATTTGTTCGACATTCCGAGTTAATCGCGCTGCTGAATCTAATTCACAAACAAAGGGTATGATCGAGATGCTGCGCCGCCGCATTTCTTGAAGCTCGCGCTCGATGAGCGGCAAATCCTCATCGGGCCAGCGATCGATCAGATAAGCGATCTGGTAGGCTGCAAGAGGCGCTTTCGGTTTCGATGGCGCGACGGACGAATTTTTGAGCAGTTGGAGAAGCGGGGCGACTGTCTGCTCAATCCGGAAATGCTCTTCGATTCGCGTCCGTCCGGCACGGCCGTACTGCAACCTCAATTCAGAATCTCGTATGAGCCGCTCGAGTGCGTGGCTGAGCCCGATCGTATCGCCGGGCGGCACTAACAGCCCGGTTTGCTCGTGCTCGACACATTCCGGAATCCCGGCAAGCTGGGTCGAAACCACGGGCCGCGCAGCCGCCATCGCTTCGATGATTACAGTCGGGAAAACATCGCTCGCGCCCTGACGATCCATGACTGAGGCAAGTGCGAAAATGTCGGCTGCTCGCAGCTTATCGAAAACCGCGCCTTGCGACAGAGAGCCGAGCAGAGTCACACGAGACGAGAGGCTCAATTTGTCGATCTCTGCCTGGAGATTGTTGCGCAGCGGGCCATCTCCAATAATCTCGCAAGTGAAATCAACGCCGCGGCGCGCCAGCTCTGCGCAAGCGTGGATAAGCTGCTCAAACCCCTTGAAGGCAACAAGACGGCCGACGCTGAGAATGCCTGGCGCCGAATTAGCTGTCGCTGAACATCGGTCCGGGAAGCGTCCGAGATCGATTCCGTTATAGACTCGGTAAATCTTCCCAGCGGAATCCGGGCAGCGCTGGCAAAGCAGTTCACGACTGTAATCGGTTTCAGCTGCGACGAACTCCGCCGCAGCGCAGATTTCGCGCAAGAGATCATCGTTGCCTAGATCCTTCATGAAATCCTGGCCATGTGCGGTCACGCTGAAAGGAATGCCGGAGATTTCTTTCAGGAAGAGCGCAGTGTGCGCCGCGCGGTTGGCGAAGTGAACGTGAAAATGGTCGACACCATTGCGCGCAAAAAGCTCCGCGAAATAGAGCGCATTGCGCGCACGTTGCTCGGCCTTGATCTGGTCCCCGTATTTCCGCTTATGCCGATCTACGAGTTCCTGGGGCCATTTGCCGGTTGTTTTCGCATTCTTCTCCCAAATTCTCAGGATTTTCTGCGGTGGCGCGTACCGGATCGGGGCGCAGAGCTGGGAGATATGTTCGTGACGCAAACTCGTAAGCGGCGGGTAAATCGAGCCAATCTCGAGGGCGACACCAAGCCGTTCCAATGCCAGCATCTCAGCATCGCAAAAGGTCTGGGAAATAACCGGATAACGGGAATAGAGATAACCGAGTCGCACCGGGATCGATGATTATGTGCGGTCCCCAGAAATAGCAACGCTCCAAAACAAACCAACCGTCATACGCCGCCGCTACAATCAGGAAAACTGAACGTCCTTCCCCGGATCCATCTCGAAGTCCAAGGTCAATGAATCCGCAGTGTTAGGCTTGATGACTTCTTCCATAAATTTCACGTAGATGGAGTCCTCACGGAAGATTGCGTACTTGTCCATCGACTCAAAATCGATTGCAATGAAGAATGGCCACGGCATTTCAGGATCAACGCGCTTGCCGCATTTGATGCTCAAAACCTCGGGAATTTTCAAGAGCTGCATCCGCGCGTTCATCATCATCGCCTCCACGCGGGCGGGAGTAACCTCGGGCTTGAGTTTGTAGAGAGCGATATGGTGAATCATGAAAGCTAAAGCTATTAGGTGCTTCGAGCGGGACGCGCAAGTGCGAATCCGGCGAGCGGGCAATGTCGATCCGCGCCGCTCGGAGATTATTTTTTCCAGTCCAGCGCGCCCTTCTTGAGCGCGTAAACATAGCCGACCATTAAGATCGAAATAAAGCTGAGCATACTCCAGAAAATGAGCCCGCTCTGCTTGATCGACTCTCTGTAAACCACTGCCCAAGGATACATAAACACGATCTCAAGATCGAAGAGGATAAAGAGCATCGCTACCAGATAAAACTTCACGCTGAATCTGGGCTGCACTTGTCCCTGTGGCACCATCCCGCATTCATAGGCGGTATCTTTCGCTCGCGTGCGTTTCCCGCTTTTCCCGACGAGAATGCTAACGAGCAGCGCGGAACCGGCAAACAGCATCGCTACAATAACTTGCAGGAGAACCGGCAGATATTCTCGGAGCATCTGAAGGCTCGCTGAAGATCAGTTGGCTAAGGTTGAAGCTTACCTTACGCCAGCCAGATGGCCATTCTGCGGCGCAATGGCATTTGCCAAAGCCGAAGGCAGGCCTTTATATTTTTTGCCATTCTTTTTGACCGCGCCGCGCGCAACCAGATTTTGCAGCTTCTCGTAAGCCCGGAGCCGCAGCATTTCCTCGCCACCACTGGCCGCATTCCGTGCTCGTAGATTTTCATGGACGATATCGAAAAGCTGCTTGAACTCAAAGGAAGAACGCCGCGAAAGGACTGCAACCAGCTCCTCGGTCACTAGATCCGGAACTCGACGGGAGAATGCATTTTTCTTTAGAATAGCCATAGGACCAGAAGGATAGCACATTTTCAGGACGGGTGCAGCAGTTTTTCTTGTCTCAGTTTTTGAACCATAAAAAGAGTGCCGAAATGGCGCAACTACTCGCTCTATTCTAGGGCGTGGAAGCTGGATTGGGCGTAGATGACGGGCTCAAAGATGGCTGCGGAGTTCCCGTCGAAGGAGAACCCCATCCGGTCAAGCTTGTCCTGCCTTTTTGAGGTGCCGCGACACCAATACCGCTGAGAATTGCCAGACCGATCGCCGATTGGTCCAACGTAATCGGCCCGACCGACTCGGCCACATAGCCGTCACTAGTATATCTCTGCGATGAGACGATCGGGCTAAGGTGCTTTGTGATGATCTCCGGCGCGGGAAGCCGTGTAAGATCGACACGATCGGTCATTCCTGGCATGAAAGCCGCCGCCATTAGCAGCATCGGCCGCAGCGAAGCATCAAGCCGCGAATACAATAGAGCCGCGTCGATATAGGCAAAAAAGTTCGTCGGGCTCGGCACCAACTTGGCCGCTGTCTTGTAGGTTTGCGAATTAGAAAGTTCCGAGGAGCCGTTGCCGTCGCGCTTTATCGCCTCTTCAACCGAAACCGGATTGAAACCGGCGATCAGGATCCTGTGCGACAAAGCGATGGTTGGGGTGATCGCGATCAGGGTGGCGGGTGATGGCATCGAAAAATAACGCACACTATCCTTCTCAGTTTGAGTCCAAATCGCGTTCTCATCCGCGCCCGTGACTGCCTCCACGATCTTGCCGGCCCTCGCCATGTCTATCACCGGCAGCGTGAGAAGAAAGGAGGGCCAAGGTGCGTTCGACGGCCAGTCCGCTAACGATTCCAATTCCAAGCCGAACGCGGCCTTCCAGTCATCGGCCGTGATTCCACTGTCGGAAAAAGTTTGAAAAAACTTCTGCATTGTACCCGCGATGCCTGCCGCTTGATTTAGCGCATCAATCTTTTGCCCGACATTGAGCAACATCGACAGATAGAAAAACGTCTCTTTCGTGCCAAGCGAAAGTGATGATCGGGTAAGCGCCACATCCTGTTCCAATTTTGGCATTCCGAGAAAAAGTAGATCGTGTATTTTTCCACTCTCGAAGCGCATCGCGCCAGAAATACTGCGCACCTGTTCCAATACGGGCCGTTCATTCGTTGCACCCGGCGACTGGATGGCGGCGCGGAGGGCAGTAAGTCGCTCGGAAAATATCTTCGGTTGCAGATAAAAAGAGGCAGCATAACTCGACGGCATGTGAGCGGCCGCCGTGCGATATGACTCGTCCTCATCCAGTGTGTCCTTTGCGCGTTTGACTCGACCGTCGGCGCGGTCGAGAAGAGTTTTAATTTCAGCGAGATTATTCGAAGCGAAGAACCAATTTCTGTCATAAACGCTTGCCAGCGAAAAGAGGCCAAAGGTAAAAATGTGGATCTTGTGCCGCTGGTAAGCGATCGTCTCGCGGTTTCTGGGATCGCCGAGCGCGTCCGAACACCATTCGGCGATGATTTTTTCCGCGCGATTCTGGTTTTCACGAAAACGAAATCCCACAACAATCTTTGGACTGTCGTTCGCCATTGACGTCAGCGCGAAAAAAGCGTTCTTGGGATCGAGTTGTTCGATCTCCTGCAGCGTTTGAGAAGCCGCGTCCTTTTTCGGAAGTTTGGTCAGTGGCTTGCGAAGAAAATCCTGCACCGCCGGTTCGCAATAGAGCTGGCAAAGGTCGGAGTGATTCCATTGATCGCGCGTTCGATTGAAATCTGGCACGTGCGCCAGGAAAATTGTTTCGCGCGGGAGTAGCGCGCTGACGGAGGCGCTCGAAGTTTGTTGAGAAATGCGCCAGACGTACCAGACGGCGAACGCAGCGACGGCGGCGATTACGAAGCTTATAGTTCGTCCCATGAGAAAAGAAGTGTGACGCTACGCGCGTGGGTGAAATTGTCGATGGACGGCTTTCAGCCGCTGTTGATCGACATGTGTGTACACTTGCGTCGTTGAGATATCTGCGTGCCCGAGCATTTCCTGGATGATGCGCAGGTCGGCGCCATTTCCGAGCAGATGCGTCGCGAAACTGTGTCGGAGAAGATGCGGATAAATATTTTTTTCCAATCCGGAGTGCCGTGCATGTTTTTTCACAATCTGCCAAATACGCGCCGTTGTTAATTTCGTGCCGCGCTCCGAAAGGAAAATCTCGCTACTGCTGCGGCGCTTTACGAACTTTGGGCGTTCCGCGGACAAGTAGGCGGCGAGCGCTTCGCACGCTTTGCGGCCCACGGGCACAATTCGCGTCTTGTTCCCTTTGCCGGTCACCCGCAAAATGCGCTCTTCACAATTGAGATTCTCCAGCCGTGCGTTTGCCAGCTCGGAAGCGCGCAGCCCGCTCGCGTAAAGCAACTCGATCATTGCCCGGTCGCGCAGGCCGTGAAGAATTTTCACGTTGATCTTTTCCAACAGCTGCTCGACCTGCAATTCGTTAAGCGTTTCGGGAAGGTAACGTTCGATCCGCGGGAGCGCGAGCGCCTCCGCCGGATCGCGTTCGACCGCGCCGTTACTCGCTAAAAATCGAAAGAAGATCTTCAATGCGATCACAATCAATTTTATCGACGAGGCGGAAAGCCCGGCATGTTTGCGGTCGGCGAGATATTCGCTTATGACCGGCAGGGTCACGCTGTAAGGATGGTCGATCTTTTTCTTTGCGGCGCACCATTGCGCGAATTCGCTCAGGGATCGTTGAGTGGAGAGTTGATAGTTTTCTGAAAGACCTCGCTCGACCGCGAGGAAGCGGATGAACGAGTCGATCGCCTGCTCCATGTCGCCAAAGATTCCGCGAAAGGCCAAACTTTGGCAATTGCGCGATTAATAGATAGTGGTTCCGATTAAACCGTCACCACTGCTTCTGCGACATTATTGACAAGCGAAGGTTAAATGTTCGATGTTCCGCGTGAGATGAGTTTGGATCTGAATATCATCCTGAAAGATTGGCCGCACGAGAACGGCAACGTCAAGGTACGCAAGATCACCGGCCTCGATGGCCGCGAGAAGTTGCAACTACGGGTCGATCTTGGCGTGCTGCAAATGGAGGTGACTGGCCGGCCTGATGGAGAACGCCCGCACAACTGCGAGTCGCTCCTAGAATATCACCAACGACGCGCGGTCCGCGCGGCAGGAAAGGGCGAAGATTACGAACTCACGCCCGAAGAATGTGCCGAACTTCAGCAAGAAGGCATCCAGTATTATCACCGCTATTTAAGTTTATTTCAGGTCAACGATTTTGCGGGCGTCGTGCGCGACACACAGCGTAATCTCGATCTTTTGACTTTTGTCACCGAGCACACTGATCGCGAAGAGCTCTCTTGGAGCTTGCAACAGTTCCGGCCTTACGTGCTCATGATGAATACGCGCGCCAAGGCTTCCATTTTTCTTGGCCAGGGTAAATTTGGCGATGCCATGGCCGAAATCGAGCGCGGGCGCGACGCCATCGCGAATTTTTTTCACCATTCAAATTTTCCCGAGCTCGCATCAAAAAGCTCAGAGATCGCATTTCTCGACGAATGGCTCGAAGAAGTGAAAGCAAAACGTCCACTCTCGAAGCTGGAGATCATGCAGCGCGAGATGGAAAGCGCGATCGCCAAAGAACTCTACGAACGCGCTGCAGAACTGCGCGACGCCATTAAGCTGCTAAAGACGGAAAAATCAGCGTAATTAGACTGCGGATTACGCAGGCACGTAATCATCAGGTCGATTCGAACTCGGTGATTGAACTAGCCGCGCAAGTGCGGGCGGAACACCCCTTGCATTTTTGGGAAGCGGAGTCTAGCTGTTTTGCCATGATGAAAACGGCACTCTATTCGCTGGTGTTGAGCATTTCCTTCTTTCCTCCTGCCCATGCCGACCTCACGATTGTGCAGAAAGTAGAAGGAATCGGGGCGCCTACGGATATGACCATTAAGATCAAAGGCGACAAGGCACGCATCGAAGCCGCGCCACAAATCACCACAATCGTGGATGGAAAGACCGGTGAGGTCATCAATCTGATGAATAAGGAAAAGACGGTCGTCCGGATTTCACCGGATAAAGTGAAGGCCGTCACCGACATGATAAAAAAGTTTAATACAACCAAAGAAGGCGCGGAAAAAGCCAAACTCAACGCCACCGGCCAGAAGGAAACGGTGAACGGGTACGAAACCGAGCAATATACCTATGACGGGCCCGAGTTTAAGGCCACCTATTGGATCGCTAGCAATTATCCTGACGGCGCTGCCATCCTGGCACAACTGCAATCGATCAATTCGGATTTCTGGAACGCGGCCAATACAAAGATGCCGGACTATCGCGATTTTCCCGGATTGCCGATCCGCACACGTATGACTATGACTAAACAAAGTCAGCCGACTAAGCCGGGTGGGACGGCTCCGGGTGGTGCCACGGAGATAACGACTACGATCATCTCCGCGAATCAGAATCCGATCAGCGACGCTGAGTTCACCGCCCCTAGCGACTTTAAGGAGACGAAGCTGCCGGATATTTTTGACAAAAAAAATACGGTTCCGTCCCCTTCGACGAAGCCATAACGCGAGGGGCCGGTTGTCAGGTGTGTCGTGCTTCATTAGTGCTGGCGTCAGATTCGCCCAGACGAGCCGCGTTGCTCGCTGAAGCGGGTTTTGAATTCGAAACCGTCTCACCACGCGTCGCGGAAAAGCTCGATCTCGATCTTACACTGCGCGAGTTAACCATGTGGAACGCGATCCGAAAGGGGATACCGGTTGCGCGAACACATCCCGACAAGATCGTGCTCGCAGCCGACACACTTATCGCGCTGGAGGACGAAATCATCGGCAAACCGGCGGATTTGAGCGAAGCTGCGCAGATTCTACGGCGCTTGAACGGACGAACGCACGAAGTTTGTTCCGCCGTTTTCGTTCATCGTTTCGCGGCCGGACGACCGGCAGCCTTTCATGAGATTTCGCGTGTTCGATTTCGTCGCCTCAGCAAGGTGCAGATCAACCGTTACCTTGCGAAAGTGCATCCGCTGGATAAAGCAGGTGCCTACGCGGCCCAAGGTCACGGCGCGGAGATCATCGCAAGGATAGAGGGCTCCTTTTCCAACGTTGTCGGCCTGCCGATGGAACAAACGCGTCGCGTGCTCGAACACTTTGGCGTAAGGCCGCGTCGCCGTGGGGTTAGCTAATTTTCGCTAGCTCGCGCTCGATCGGGGGAGCCATGGAGTTTGGCCTACGCCGCAAAACGAAATAGAGGAACCAGACGATGAAGCAGTTTACAATGAGAATGACTATGGCCGCCAGGCTCGGACGGTGCCAGATATGCCGCACCTCGAGCGGAATCAGGGCAGCCGTTGCGAAAATCATCAGCAATTCTGCCCATCGCTGTTCCATATAAACGCCAATTCCTTCGGTGAAAAGAACCGCGGTGTAAAAGAGGGCCAAAAAACCGGTGGCACGCAGCGCGCCGCCTTGGAGCACGCCTTGCAGTTTGTGGAGCAAAAAGGCCACAGGCTTGCTGTGCTCCATCAGGATCTCATCCGCGGCCCAATTCGAAAGCAAATCCATCCAGCGGGTGCGCGCGTTAAGGAAAAGCAACGAAATACCAAGCGAAAGCAACAGTACGCCTTTACCGATTTTGAAGAGCGCGATGAGCTTAAGATAGCGATGGCGACGCGGCTCCTGCAGAATCACAGGAACATGTGCCGGATTACTCATTGCCCAACTCTTCGTTGAAACTCCTTCATTTCGCAATGATCGGACTTTCGCGGCAGCAGATTTCCAGTTTGTTGCCGTCCGGATCCTCGAAGAAAAATGCGTAGTAGCCGGGACTGTAATCGACGCAGACTTCCGGACCTTCCAGAGTTTTTCCGCCCGCTTGACGCACTAGTTCAGCGATCCGATCGACTTCGTTGCGTGTGTCGGCCCAGAACGCGATGCGAGTGCCGTTCGGTTGATGCTTTTTGTCTTCGGTGAAACCAAAGAATTCCGAAGGCCTATCGCCGCCGGCGGAATAAAAGGTGTGGAAATCGTCGCCTGGACTTTCGTGGACAAATCCGACCTGGGGTAAAAATTTCCCGTAGAACTCTTTTGCGACTTTCATGTCTTTTACTCGCAAATCGATGTGATCAAGGTATCGCGTTTTCATTTGTCGTTGCCAGTTTTCGGTTCGTGCGACGAATCATTAATTTTAATCTCGACCGGGTTTCAGTAATCGCGCACACGTTTACATCAACGAATCCAAGCGGCAGCGCAACAGCGCGGGTCACATCTCATTCACCTCGCTTCGAACTCCCGCCGATTTCTTCGGCCACGACCCAAACTGTTCCGATGTCCGCGACTTTCTCGCTCAACATCGCAATTTCCTTTCCAATTCGCTGCGACGCGCGAAAAAGTGAACGAGACTCGATCGACTTCCGAACCGATCGGGAAACTCCACACCGTCTGCGGCTCGGCCAAGTAATCTTCGATAATTCGCCGGCTTGTTGGAGAGGACAACGGTCATCCCGGCTGAATCCCAAGTTTTTGGCTGACGCCGCTTCATCATTCCGAAAAGGAAGACGCTGACTAGGAAATAGCCGAAGTGGCCACAAATACCGCAACGAGGAAGACCGTCACGCTCGGAACAACAACAGCAGCCGTGTACGCCCGGAGATACGGATGTCCTGTCATAAGCTGTCCGATCTGGTTGGAGCCGCATGTCGGTCTGCCGTCGCCGTTAGGGCACCGCCGAGAATGCGGTTTGGCGGACGGAGCGCCCAGGAAGAAAGCGCGAGGACGAGTAAGACCAGAGGGGCGATAATGTCGTTGGGTTGGCCGCGTATCGCCTGCGATGCGGCCGCGCCCGACAGTTCAAAAACGATTCCGGCGTAGGCCCATTCCTTCAGCCGTAGAAAACGCGGCACGACTAAGGTTATGGCTCCGGGAATTTTCCAAATCCCAAGGATCCCGAGAACATACACGGGATACCCAAGGCTGGTTACTACTTCGACAACAGTTGGACCGCTGAAAACGTTTGTTCGTCCGTGTGTCAGGTCCATCACCCCGCCCGCAAAAGTCTCAAGTGCAATGAGTGAGGTCGTTGCCCAGTAGAATATGTGTTTCGCTTTCATAATCCGCTCCCTTTCAAGCCTTTACGTCCGCGCGTCTTTGGCCGGTCGTAATTATTAAGAAGAGTATTGCCTTTTTTCGGAGAGCGTCGTGCGAACATGCGCGAAAACCGATACGTCGATGTCCTGATTGTCGGAGCAGAGGCCGTCGGGCCAACGTTTGCTAATCTTGCAGGGCGAGGCACACCGTGTCGAGTTATCGATCAGCTTGCTGCACCGACGCGCCGATCGAAGGCGCATGGTATCCGGTCTCGAACGCTCGAAGCACTCGAGCCGAACAGCCGGCCATTCTGAAGTGGTCAGCGAAGCAGCCGGGATTTGCAAGATTGGTGTCGCGATGCGACTAGCGAGCAAGTTGTCCACCCGAAGCAAGATCGACAAGTATTTCTGTAGCGCAGGATTGGTTGCGTTGTCGGTCTTCGGGTCGGCTTGCGGACACCGAAGCAACTCCGTCTCTGGAACAATCGAGGTGGACGAAGTGCACGTGGGCCCGCGCAGCGGCGGTCGAGTAGAAAAGATTTTTGCTTGGGAGGGCGACGTCCTGCGCGCCGGACAGCCCATCGTGCAACTGGATGCTTCCGAGCTGCATGCACGACGTGATCTTGCCGAAGCCCAGATCAACACCGCGATTCGCGACGCCGATTCCCAGGCAGCGCAGCTGGAATTCCTACGCGACGATGCCCGACGCCAGCAAGATTTGCTCAAACGCAAAGTCGTTTCCCCAAGTGACGCCGAGCGCGCAGGAAGCTCGGCGCGGGCTCAGGAGAAAAATGTCGAGGCAGCCAAGATGCGCGTAACGCAAGCGCGTGCCCAGCTTGCCGACATAGATGCGCAGCTTGCCGAAATGCAAGTTACCGCGCCGGCCGATTCGGTTCTCGAAGTGCTCAGCGTGAAGGTAGGCGACGTGCTGCCAGCCAATCGCGAAGTCGCGACGCTGCTTCTTACGCATCATCTGTGGGTACGTGTGTATGTGCCGGAGCCATGGCTGGGTCTAATAAAGGTAGGCGATCCGGTGCGCGTCCGCGTTGACTCTTTCCCGGGCAAGGATTTTGAGGGAACGGTCGAAC
Source organism: Verrucomicrobiota bacterium (assembly GCA_003219355.1). Lineage (GTDB taxonomy): Bacteria > Verrucomicrobiota > Verrucomicrobiia > Chthoniobacterales > UBA10450 > Udaeobacter. The sequence goes on along the minus strand of QHOQ01000062.1, from coordinate 26,422 downwards.
AGGTCAGCCGCCAGGCCGAATTCACGCCGCGTAACGTGCAGACGATTTCAGATCGAATTCGGCAGGTTTTCGGCGTGAAGGTTCGGCTGCCGAGCGACGATGACAGATTGCGCGCTGGGATGGCGGCCGATGTTTATTTTCCAAATGTAAAATGAGAAGAGCTCAACCACGAATGAACACGAACTCGCAGAGGACGACAAGATGAGCGAGGCAATGATTCAGTGTGAGGGGTTGACGAAACGCTTTGGCACATTCACCGCGGTCGATCACGTTTCCTTTTCCGTCGGGAAAGGATCGATCTTTGGCTTTCTCGGGCCGAATGGCTCCGGCAAATCCACGGTCATCCGGATGCTGTGTGGAATTCTGGAGCCGAGCGACGGAACCGCCAAGATCGCCGGCCACGACATCGTCGGAGAGATGGAGCCGATCAAGGAAATGATCGGCTACATGTCGCAGCAATTCTCGCTCTACGATGAGCTGACTGTAAACGAGAACCTTATTTTCTCCGGCAAACTTTACGGTCTGCGTGATAAAGAATTGAAGCAGCGTCGCGACGAAATGATCGAGACGACGCATCTCCAACCGTTCATCGACCGGCGTGCGTCGCAGCTTTCCGGTGGTTGGCGCCAGCGTTTGGCCATGGCGTGTTCGCTCATGCACAAACCAACGGTGCTTTTTCTCGATGAACCAACCGCCGGAATCGACCCAGTCGCGCGGCGCGAGCTCTGGGATTTGCTCTTCGAATTCGCAGCCGGAGGCATGACCCTTTTTGTGACGACGCATTACATGGACGAAGCGGAACGCTGTGATCACGTCGGCTACATTTACATGTCCAAGCTTATCGTGTGCGGCGAGCCTGACGAATTGAAGCAAATGTCCGATGTAAATCCGCCGGGGACGCGGCGGCTTGATGTGACCTGCGATCACGTGACGACGGCCCTCCAAGCGGTGCATCAACTTCGGGGCGTGCGCAGCGCGACGGTGTTTGGTCAATCGATGCATTTGCTTGTCGATGAAAGCGTCAAGCGCGCCCAGATCGACGAAAAACTTCGCAGCGCCGGCATCGGCCATGCGGAAATTCACGAGATAGGGCCGTCCCTCGAAGACGTGTTTGTCGAGCTCTCGGCGAAACACGCCGCGGAACAACAAAAGGCAGCGTGATGAAACACAAACTTTTTCGCGGACTTGGCGCAATTCTCTTTAAAGAATTCATCGTGGTCTGGCGCGACCCGATGACGCTTTTCTTCATGTTTTTTCCGCCCTTGATCGAGATGATCGCGTTCGGCTACGCACTCGACACCGACGTGAAGCATATGGCGATGGTCGTTTATAACGAGGATCGCACTGTCGAGAGCCGCCAGTTAATCGATCGATTCGTGAACACGGAAACATTTCGCGTCGTCGGCGAGGTCCAGAGCGTGGACCAGCTAGCGAGTGAAATTCGGAAAGGTCGCGCTTACGTGGGGCTACAAATTCCGCCGACGTTCACGCGTGATGTGCGCGCCGGCAATCCGGCCCAAGTGCAGTTGCTGGTCGATGGATCGAACTCGACGACGGCGTTGCAAGCGCTCAACACCGGCTTGGGGATAGCGCTGACGCAATCGGTTGAATCGCTGTTACGCGAAACAGGCCGACACGGGGTTCCCGTCGAAATCCGGCCGCAAATGCTTTACAACCCGGCGATGCGCAGTCCAAACTTCTACGTTCCGGGCGTGATCGGGGTTGTTTTGCAAATCGGCACGACCGTTGCCACGGCCATGGCCCTCGTCCGCGAGCGCGAACGCGGAACCCTCGAGCAATTACTCGTTAGTCCATTGAGCCGGGCGGGGCTCATGCTCGGCAAAATCGTCCCGTACCTGTGCATCGGCATGGCCATGGCGGTCTTGCTGTTCGTCATTATGCGCTTTGTCTTCAATGTGCCAATTGCGGGAAATGTTGTGGCAATGTTGTTTTCGGCCCTCGTTTATGTCTTCGCACTGCTTAGTCTCGGCCTGCTCGTCGGAACCAAAGCCGAGAACCAAATGCAAGCGCTGCAGATGTCGATGGTATTCCTATTGCCGAGTGTTTTTTTCTCCGGTTTTATTTTTCCACGGGAGACCATGCCATGGATTTTTTACGCGCTTGGCGCGCTCTTCCCAACTACCTATTTCATCTCGCTTATGCGCGCGATCATTCTGCGGGGCGCGAACTTCTTCGAATACTGGCCGCACCTCGCAATTCTTATCGGGATGTCGATCCTGCTCTTCGCTCTCTGCGCTCTGCGATTTCGGAAGAAGATCGGCTAATCAACATAACTCACGCTGCCAGGCTGCAGAGTTTACGGTGTCGGTGGAATCGTGAATTTGGCCTCGTTGTTTTTCTCCACAGCAGCGAGGAACCGCTGATACAGAAACGATGCGAGGATGGCGATTACAGCCACGGCGATGAATGCGCCGATGCGGTAAAGTTGGTCGAGCTGCGAAAGGTCGTGAAAGAAAAGTTTTAGCACGGTAACGCCGAGCAATCCGAGACTCGCATATCGGACAGGTGCGCTTTTCTTCCGCATGCCGACAATGAGCAGCAGCAACGCAAACAATCCCCACGCGATGCTGTAACTCATGTCGCGCCCGAAATTTCCCGAGAATTGAAAGGTCAACGCGGCTGCGCCGGGCGCGCTGAAGTAATCGGCGATCTCGATGTTCACGAGCAGGAAAGCCAGCACCGTGCCCAATGTGTAAAGCAACGGCAAGGAGTTGCGACCGAGGACGAGTTGGCGTGGCGGCGCGAGTAATCGCGCGCCGGCGAAAAGACAAACAGCGGCGATACCATAGGTGTAGAGATACCAGTTGAAAATCGGCGCCGCCGCCCGCGGATGATAGTTGAGCACGGCCGGGTTGAGCGCGAGGCGCGCAAACACCGCAACGAGCAAGCCGACGCCAGCGAGACGCAATCCCGGATGCGGTACCCGATGAAAGAGCCAGCAAAGCGCTGCGCCTTCCAGCGCCCAGCCGACAGTGATCCATTGACGCTCGAATTGGATCGGGAAAATCAGCGTGATAAAAAATAGCGCGGCGCCGCCGAAGAGCGCGAGCTGCGCATTGCGCGCCGGGCTATCGAGCGGTGTGCGTTTGACTAGGATGAAAAGTCCGGCGAGCGACGGCAGCGCAAATGCCGCGGGCACCAGACCGAAAACGCTGTTCGGATGCGCAGCGCGAATGAGCTGATAAACCAGATAAAAGTGCAACGGTCCAGCGAGCGCCGCTGTCGCCCACGGAGTTGTTTTTCCCGCGAATCTCCGATGAGAAATAAACGGAAACACGCTGAACACCGCGTAAAATACTAGATACCAAGTCAGCGGGAGCGTAGCGCGAGCCGGATTAAAATGCTGAAAGTGCCACGCGTGTTCCAGCGCGAGGACCGAAACCAGTCCTACGACAGGCAATACGTAGAACGAGAAAATTTCTGTCATCCCGAGAAGCAGGACGATTAGTAACAGCGCGAGACCAAACACTGCCGACGGATTCTCGAGCGGAAGCCGCAGGGTGACCATAATGAGAAGAAGAAACGGCAGCGTGGCCGACAAGGCAGGAAGTTGAACAGAGAGATTCGCCGGGTCGGCGACGTTACCGAAAAGACTCGGCGTGCGCGCTTGGGCGCCCGGCGCGGCCAACAATCGACGGCAAGCCCATGCCGCTGCAGCGAGAAAGAAAATCGCGAAACCGCCGAGCAGAAACAGCGCCGTCGGCAAGCCGGTCAGTTCGCTCGGAATGCGGAACAACCACGCGCTCATTGCAAGCAGCGTGAGCAGGAGCACGGCGAGTATCGGCAAGAGGGTCGCCGTCGTTACGGCGAGAACGACGGCGAGAAGATCGACAATTAGCACAAACGGCCAGACGAGAATCGAAAGCTCAGTCAGCTCGAAGATCGGCATTAACACAAGGATGAGCGCGAGTGCTGGGAATGCGTGGCACCACCACGGTCGTGGGATGTTGCGCAGACGTTGTAGCGCAAGCGGCGTCGCGGCATGAAATAGCGCGAAGACAAAATAGAACGCTAGCGCCGTATAAAGATGCTGGCCGGTCAGATAGGTCGTGGTCCACGCGCCGAGAAAGATGAACGCCGCAAGGCCCGCGAACGCTTCGACGACAACAAGTTTGGCGTCGAGCAGAGTGAGCGCGAGCAGGCCAAGATCGACAAGAAAGATATAACTGAACAAGAGCGCTGGTCGCTGCCCGAGTGTTTGAAACGACAGCAAGTAAAACGCTGAGAGCAAGGCGACCGCGGCGAGCCCAAGCGCAGACCCCGAAAGCTCGCGGTTCATTTTTCCAGCGCCCTTCGCCCAAGTCACCGCCCCGAGAAACATGGCTTGGAATCCGGCGAAAACGGCCATGACAACGAGCACTTTGTTGCCGTCGAAATATTTCTCGGGAACGAAGAATGTTCCGATCCAGCCGATCTGCATCAGCGCAGTTCCAGCAGCGCCCAGAATCGGCAGGGCATTCCACCGTTGCCGTTGCGCGACCGCAAGGAGACCGATGTCGAGCAACGCGATGTAAACGAAAAGTCCGAGGGGAAGATCCTGCCCCGTGGAGAGCAGCACCGGCGTGAGAAACCCGCCGGCTATGCCGAGAACGGCGACCACGATCGCATTAAGCCGCACCGCGAGTATAAACGCGACTGCGGTAATCAACGTCATAAGCAAAAACGTTGGGATAAGACCAAAGAACGCGAAGTGATAATACGAACGGCAGGCAAACGTCACCGTGTAGAGCACAAGCACGCCAGTAGCGCACAGCGTTTGCGCGGTGACCGCATTTTCCTTGCGCCTGAGCAGCACACCACCAACGAGAAGGCTCACGCCGACAACGAACCCGATCGCGACGCGCAGCTCCGGTGGAATGAGATTGTGCTCGAACGAATACTTCACGAAAAAGCCCACGCCAAGGAAAAGCGCCAGACCGCCGATCCACGCGAAGAGTTTTGCGCCCATGAATTGCTCCCAATCGATCGATGGTCTAGCTGGGATCGCGAGTATGGGTGGTGCTTTTGCCTCGAGGAGTTCTTGTGGAATTGGCGGCGGTTGTGACTCTTTCGGCATTTCGGGAATAGCAGCCGGTGCAATAACCGGCAGCGGTGGCAGGACGTCGTTAACGTTCGGAATTGGCGACGTCGACACGGGCGCTTTTGGTTTTGCGGCAGAAGGGCTTTGCCGCAAGGTGCGCAGGTCGTCTTCAACGGATGAGAGTCGCGCCAGCAAGTCGTCAACGCTGCGCTTTGTCGCGTTCGCCCTGGCAATCGCGACGAACGGGAGCGCTACGATTAAGATCAGAAAGCCGATGAGAAGGAGGACCAGAGGTTCCATTTGTTTTTTAGACTCGACCGCATATTCCGTCTTTGGTCAGGATGATACGCGCTTTGCCCAGCGCTTGTTAATCGTTAAAAAATTTGGGAATTCATCGGCGCTGTCGATCATGAACGTTCCGTCTTGAGCCATTTTATGTCGTTGCAAAACCATTGCGGCATGGGGGCGTCGTCGGGCAGATGATTGTTCGCGGAACTGGAGACCAAAGCGCAAAGCGCCAGTAAAGTGAAGTTGATCGGTTCGTGGCGTCGCTTGCTCGTGCTGATTGGTTCGTTCGCCATTGTTGGGAGCGCAACATGGTGTTTCTTGCTCCGAATGCCGGAAAAAAATATTTCACGCTCAGTGCCGCTTTCGCCTGTGGAAATCAGGCTGCGTGATGAGCTGCGCGCCGATGTGCACACGCTCGCTGTCGAAATCGGCGAACGAAACATGGCGCGCTATCCGCAACTGAATGCCGCCGCCGATTTCATCGAGAATTCTTTTTCGCGCAGCGGTCTGCGGTCGCGACGTGACACTTATGAGCTCGACGGACGGGCCTGTCACAACATAGAGGCGGAAATTCGCGGTGCGCGTCCGGAGATTTTGCTGGTCGCCGCGCATTATGATTCGGTATTCGGCTCGCCGGGCGCAAATGATAACGGCAGTGGAGTCGCCGCGATGCTCGCCTTAGCACGCCGTTTTGCCGGCAAGCCCGCAGACCAGACATTACGCTTCGTCGCCTTTGTGAACGAAGAGCCGCCCTATTTCCAAACATCGCAAATGGGCAGCTTTGTTTACGCCGGACGTTGCAAAGCTCGCGGCGATCAAATTTCCGCCATGATCAGTTTGGAAACGATCGGGTATTTTTCGGACGCGCCGCGATCGCAAACTTATCCGATTCCAGCAATTGGCGCATTTTATCCCCGGACGGGTAACTTCATTGGATTTGTCGCCAACTTGCATTCACGCGCCTTACTGCGGCGCGCAATCGCGCTTTTTCGTCAACAGGGAAAACTTCCCTCCGAGGGTGCGGCTCTCCCGTCGTTTATTCCCGGCGTCGCGTGGTCGGATCAATGGTCATTTTGGCAACACGGTTATCCGGGCATCATGATTACCGACACAGCGCCATTCCGCTATCCCGATTATCATTCCGTTACTGATACTCCGGAGAAGCTCGATTATACGCGTTTTGCCCTAGTCGTCAGCGGCGTAGAGAAAGTAATCCAAGGTCTCGCAGGATCGCCACGGTAACGATCGCCTAGCGCTTGCCGATTCTCCCCGAGAACGCGGGTTTGCCTGGGCCGGCCTTCAGCTCCAGCCTTGCAATATTTTCAGGGTTTCGTCGTGATGACGCGATTCATCATCGGCCATGTCCTCGAGATGATTCGACAGACCAACCTCACCCAATTCGTCGGCTTGGGCTGCCCGCGCCGAATAATCGTCGCGGGCCGTTCGCTCCGCTTCCAGAATGTTCTCCAGCATCTTACGCGCGTCGGTTTCCTGCGGCACAGCTTCGGGCGTCACAGATGGCACTCCACCGAACGCTGCGATCTTGTCAGCCAGATATTTGGCGTACTCCGTTCTTCGGGGACTTCGCCGAGGAAAAATTGTTTGAGCTCCTCGCGATACGGTCCTGTCACCGACGCGGCATACTGGATATATGCAATGATCGCCTGGTACTCTCGAGACAGATCGCCGTTAAGCAGCTCCACCAACTCCTGTTTGTTCGCCTTCGACACCTTTTGTTCGCCGACTGTTAATTTGTTATCCAAATGAATTTCCTCCTCTCAATAGACCTCAACGCGCCACGCCAACATCGGGACACAATTAGTATCGCATCGAACCACGATGAAGGTCGGGTGACTCGCAGAGCACGGCGTCGGCCGACGATTTGTTTCGGTCGACAGCGCGTTTCCTCCCCTCCGGGATAGAACTTCGTCAATCGACGTCGTCCTTCAGTGGCTTGCCCTTCGGGGCAACAGCCAATCAAGGGCTCGGTCCAAATCGGCCAATCCCGCGCCTTCTACTGGCGTGTTGTGATAGGCGTCGCGGAGCGTGACAACACGCTTTTGTCCGGCGTATGCGTCAACCACGAGCCGGTGATAGCGAGGCGGAACTATTTCATCTTTTTCCGCGAGAAGAAAGATTGCCGGTATCTGAATTGCCGTCGCATTCGAAATGCTGTCGAGATCTCGCGGAATCTGCAATGCGATAGGACCCGCAAACAGCCAGAGATTCCACCACCCAAACCGGCGCAAGATCATTTGGCGCAGCGGCAAAGGATTATGTAAAATCAATCCGGCGACAGGCCGTTGCCGGGCAACATGGAGCGCAGCCGCGCTGCCCAGGCTCGCTCCGTAGAGCATAATTGGTCGTCCAGCTGCGTGGCGTTTGAGTTCATCAAACGCGGTGACTGCTGCCGGTGCGATCCGGGAAAGCCGCGCCGGTCCGGTGCTCCTACCAAATCCAGGATAATTCATTCCCCAAATCTCGACAGCTCGCCCATTCCATTCTTCCGCCTCGGCTGCGACCCAGCGGTCCGCGCGATCAGCGTTGCCGTAGAACCGCAAAACGTAAATGTCCGCGTCGACCTGTTGCTTCGCTCGATGCGACTTTGCCGTCCAAACTTCCAATTCGCCATTCTGAAACGGAACCATTTTGCGGGCCGCCTCGCCAGCATCGATCGGTGCCTTCGTCGGAAAGAGAATTAAATGATCGGGCAGATGACCGAAGAGAATCAAAATGAGATACGCAGCAACAATTGCGAGCACGATGCGCGTCTTGCGCATGGACTTACCATTCTCCAGCTAACGGAACGGATTTATTGACTGGAGACAGAAGACACGAGCAACAAGCTTCCGCTGCCAGGGCGGCTGGCGCCACCCGCAGTTCTCCCAAAACTTTCAGGAAGCTCAAGCGGCTTCGTCTTTGAGCATCGACTTGATCTGATTGCGAAGCTCCGGGCTGTTCGCATGCCCATGCGCCGAAACAGCATGCTGCACCGCGGCGTCGAGCACTTCTTCTTCCGTGCCGGACATTTTCAGCGAGCAATTTTTCTCGCTCGGGTAATCCCTGCAATCAATCGATTTTCTTTGACCTGCCATTGTGACCTCCATTTGATTAACTCTTCTTTAACTCGGCTAAATCTTTAAGCACTTGCTCGCTGTGGTCGGCCGGTTTCACGCCGATGTACACCTTGGCGATCTCGCCTTTTGGATTAACGATGAAAGTATTGCGCGCCGCGAGCGTTGCTCCTTTGTAATCCATGACCGATCCATATTCGGTCGAGACTTTCGCGTCGGGATCGGCCAGCAATTTAAAATTGAGTCCTTCTTTTGCGCAAAAATCCTTGTGCGATTGCGCCGTGTCCACGCTCACACCGAGGACGACCGCGTCCGCCTGCTCGAACTTCGCGAGGTCGCGCTGGAAATTCCTCGCCTCCATCGTGCAACCGCTCGTGAAATCCTTCGGATAAAAATAGAGCACCACCCATTTGCCGCGATAATCTTTCAGACTGATCTGGCTGCCATCGCTGGTCGTCAGACTGAAATCTGGCGCCGGCGTTCCGGCGGCAGGTTGCTTTTGCGTCTCAGCTGCTTGCATCATTGCCAATGTAATCAGTCCAACAATTCCGGGTAAGAATATCTTTTTCATTTCATCGAGATTCTGCCATCTCCGCGAGAAATGCCAACACTCGGGTTTCATATTCTTCCGGCGCGCCCCGGTGAAGATCGACATGTCCAGCGTTCGGCACGAACCAGAGTTGTTTGGAAGGTCGCGCATGCTCAAACAAGATTTGCGTGTCCGCCGGTCTGGTGTTGCGATCTTTCTCGCCGCTCATGATAACGACTGGGCAATCTACTGCGGCAATGTGATCGATCGGATGCAATTGCGAAGGTGAAACGCCATTTTTTGTTCACATGAAACTTTGGACGATTGGCCACTCGACGCGCAAGATTGAGGATTTTATTGCGGCTCTTGAAGCCCACAGAATCAAGTTGCTTGTCGACGTGCGAAGCTTACCGGGTTCGAAACGCCATCCTCAGTTTAATAAAGAGGCGCTGGGAAGATCACTCCAGGAACACGGAATTCGTTATGAACATTTTGCCGAACTTGGTGGACGGCGAAAACCCAGATCCGACTCACGTAATACGACGTGGCGAAATGCTTCCTTCCGTGGCTACGCCGATTACATGGACACAGAGAAGTTCCGCAAAGCCATCGAGCGGCTTCTCGATCATGCAAACGATGCCGGCCCAACTGCAATGATGTGCGCTGAAGCGGTCTGGTGGCGTTGCCATCGCTCGCTGATTTCCGATTACCTGAAAGTACGTGGCATCGAAATCACTCATATTATCGGCGCCAATAAGACCGAACCCCATCCATTTACATCCGCGGCGAGAATCGTCGACGGCGGGCTTAGTTACGTGAGCGACAGAGATCGGTTAATTTAGCGCGATTGACGCAGTTGATATTGCCCAGCCCCGGCTAACGGCGGCGCGCTTCACGCCATCTGCGGTGTGCGATGTAAGCCGGCACCGGCGGCGCGAGCTTCTCGCGGTCCATCATTCGCTCAGCCAACCAGTGAAACCACTCGGAGAATGTCTCTCGGTCCAGCGTGCGACGCCATTCATCGGAATAAACCCGAAGCTTCTTCCAGGAAAGAACGATGGGACCGCTAAAGAAATCATCGATCAAATCAAGTGTGAGCTCGCGACGAAATAGCAACACACCAATGCTTTCCCAAGTCAACGCCACCAAGTAGACAGCGTCTTCGCCATCTGGTCCCAGTACCTCACGTATTTTCTGTGCGTCGGCGCCATCTGGCAGCGAAAGGACGCGGCGCAGCGCGCTCGTAAACGCCGGACTCTGAAACGAGCGGACCAACTCGAGCATCGCATCGCGCCGGCGCCGCTGACGGTAATACCGGATTTGCGTCGCAGCGAAAATGACTCCGGCGGTCACCGCGATCGCGTTGATTAGGTTTGCAAGAGTCGAGATGTCCACTTCAGCGAGGATTGGTCACACGCCCCAGGAAAAGGCAGACGCGGCTGGGGACGTGCTGGATCGCGTAGACGAATGGCCGATCGACTTTCACTTCGATTGGTTTTGGCTTCGGCCCAGCTATCGCCGTGGCTCTCATCATTACGGTCGCGGTCGCTGCGGCTGCCTCCGTTCCCCTTTCATCAACTGCGATGAAAGTTTTGTGAAAGACATTGGAGATGTAGAGATAGTCATTCGGCTTACGCGACGCCATCTTATCGAAATTCGCGCTGCCTCGTGGAATATCGAACGCGCTTTTCATTCCAAGCGCTTGGAGTTTTTCTGCTAATGCTACCGTCGGCGGCTCGAATTTAAACTTTGGCAAATGAAGATCGACTTGCTCTTGCGTTCCGAGCTTTGCGCATTCTGCCAACATGTCTTCAGTCAGCTTCGATTCTAGCGCGCGCAGGCCATTTACGTCGTCGGGAACAAGGACGAGGAATTGGAGATCATTGCCGCTGTAGGGGACGCTTATCGCGGTGAATCCCTCGCGCTTGGCGAAACCAAATGGCGCCTCCTTTCTCATCGTTGGAACATCGACAGGTGCTCCGCCGTGAACATGAAACGGTTCCGGTTGCGTTGCCTTCTCGGAAAATGGATCAGCCCAAGACGCCTTTAAATAAAGTGCATTCGCCAGGACGAGCCGCGTGGTCTCATCAAGCGCATTGGCTGGAATGAGATCTCGAATTCGGTCACGCGTCTGGTCGGCGACCCATTGGTTGATGTGCTGTGTGGCCCCCGACGCGCCGTGAACAAAATCGATAGGCTCAAACGCCGCACCGAAATTTTGTTTCACAAGCGTCAAGAACGACTCGCGAAAGCCGTATCCTTTTTGTGCAAAGAGCCGGTTGGCGATGCTGAGTGTAATCGGTTCGCTGGGACCGCCGAATCTTTTGGACTCTTTTACGATTTCGGCCGACTTCACGCCCATTTCTTCCAGCGAATGCTGAAGCGACGCGAACGAGGCGGGCACTGCGCTCGCGTCGCTTGGAAAATGCAAAACCCGCGCCATCTCGCGGCGTGTCTCGCCGTCCGCGCCGGCGAACGTCATAGCCAGCGCGCTTTCGATCGAGTACGGCGAAACGCAAAGATTCTTGTCGCCTGTTGCGAGCTGGCGGTGAAGATCGACAGCGAGCTCGTTGGTGGTTGTGGCGGCCAAATCGAACTCTGTCGCCCCATACGCCATGCCGGCGATTAGCGCGCCAAATACGTGCGAGATCAAAAACGATTTCATGCCGACGATGAAATACTCAAATCGGGCTTGTCGCGATGCGAAAAGATTTTCTTTCAAGGCTCGATTGCAGCGATGGCCGAGACTGATTTGCTGCTACGTTACGTATTATTGTCATGGTTTCGCAACCAGCTAAAATGCCGCGAAAGCCAAACCTGATCGTCTTTTTACCCGACCAGCAACGAGCGGATACGATCGCTTGTTACGGGGGTGGAAAAGTTCACGCGCCTAATCTGAACAAACTTGCTTCTGAGTCGGTGGTTTTCGAGCGGGCTTACGTGACTCATCCAGTTTGCACCCCATCGCGGTCTTCACTGATGACCGGGACGTGGCCGCATACCAACGGATGCACTAGAAATAGTGTTCCACTGGATCAGCGATTTCGGGTTTTTCCTGAGCTACTAGAGGATAAAGACTATCAGGCCGCATACATGGGTAAGTGGCATCTTGGCGAGGAAGGACCGGCCGGACGCGGATTTCGGCAATGGATTTCCACTGAACCCCGCGGTGACTACGCCAATTTCCTTATTTCAAGGGGCCTGACCCCTGACAAACAAAATGGAGGATTTTCGGAATTGGCCATCAGCAACCTGCCAATCGAACTATCGAGGCCAAAATTCCTGGAAAAGCATGCCTGCGAGTTCATCGAAAAATTTCATCGCAATCCTTTCATTCTGGTTGTTGGTTTTGCGGAGCCGCACTCACCTTACAGCGGTCCGCTCAACGATGAGCATCCGCTCGATGAAGTGGAACTCGATCTTACGGCGACCGTTCCGGCGAGTGAAAATATTCCGCTGCGCTATCGTTTGATGCGCGAATGGCAGCAGTCGGAAGCAGTTCTGGACCGGGAACGATTGCCCACGCAGTTATTCTTCGGGATAACGCCCGAAGAATATCGAAGCATCAAACAGCGATATCTCGGCCTAGTCACGCTGGTGGATCAAAGCATCGGTGCCATTCTTGGTTGCCTGGAAAGATGCAGCTTAAGTAACGACACAATCGTTGTTCATACGAGCGACCACGGAGATAGCCTGGGCGCGCATCATCTCTTCGGGAAAGAAGTCATGTTTGAAGAAGCGGTACGAGTTCCGTATTTGGTTCGGCTACCCGATCAGCGACGCAGCAAAATCATTCCGCAACCGGTGAGTCATATCGACTTCGTACCAACGTTGGTCGATCTTCTCGGTCAATCGAAGCATCCTCAATGCGCTGGCAAAAGCCTGCTACAGTTAATCCGCGGAGAAGCCACACTGCCGAAAAGCGTCTTTATCGAGTGGGCTCCCAACCGAACAAAGATTAAAAAGGGAACATCGCTTGCTCCGCGGCGCGCAATCAAACGGGCGATCGAGGAGTCCACTCGTACAGTAGTTTCCTCCGACGGCTGGAAGTTTTGTCTTCGGGACAAAGATTTAAACGAATTATATAACTTGAAAGATGATCCGTTCGAGACGCGCAATCTTTATTCGGATCGACAATCTGCATCGGTGATTTCACGGAGTGCCGACGAGATTCACGGTTGGCAGGAATCCGCCCACGACAGGTTGAAAATCTGAAAAAGTGAGCAGCACTTCTATTATTCAAAACGGTATCCGTGCAAACCGATTTCTCTGGCAAACGCGTTCTCAACGATCCGCCGTTGCTTTTCATTAAACACCTGTTGATATGGTCTACGATCAGTCCGGTATTCCGACTTTGCTTTGACGCCAAGCTTACCGTCGAAGGGGATCCTTAACTGCGAGAATACTTCACTAAGTTCGGCAAGAAGATTCTCATAACGGAGAACTCGGTCCACGATGATTTTCGCGCCGGAATCGTTGGTGTATCGAAAGTAATTAATGGGGAACCTGCCGCGCGCGAGATACTCATCGAGGGCGAGCGAGCCGCCTTCCCGGGCATTATGCATGTGGTAATGCGATAAAACTTTGTCCCACGGATTTCTTTCCACGCAAAATTTGAAGTAGCTATTCCAAACTCGGCTGGGAACGCGTTTTTGTGCGACAGACGCCGGCATATGATTGTAGAATTTCTCGCGGCTGGTGATTGCGTATCGCAACGCGGACAGGACTTTGTGCGGTCTCTCAAGAATTTCAGGGATCGGGTTGATGAACCCCTGGTAATTGCGAGGCTGGTGCCCTTCGACGGGAGGAGCGATCGGTGTCACGATGTCTGTGGGGCCGCACTGTTTCGACAGAAAAACCTCAATGCTCGTGCCTGCGGTCTTTGCCGTTTTGATAAAGATAAACTTGTATTTGTGAGAAATGATCATCGCCCGGTGCCCAAGATGACTGGAAACGCAGCGCAATCTATCGGACGATTGGTAAACGCCCGCGATTACTCGCGCAACTGAAGACTGGTTCCCAACTTTAGCCGCGCCTTCCGATGATCTCTTTTCAGAAACAATTTCTGTTCGTTCACATACCAAAGACGGCGGGTAATTCGGTTCAGAGCGTCCTCGGGAACTACTCTGAGGATGAAATTGTGGCCTTGCGTAGCGAACAGGATGGGATCGAGCGTTTTGGCCTGCGCAATCCGAAGTACAACATCAAGAAACACTCAACGCTAGCCGAGTACAAGCGCGCCCTCGGCAAAGCTCAGTTTGACGGCCTGTACAAGTTTACGTGCGTGCGGAATCCGTGGGACCGGATGGTCTCCTATTATTTCACGCCAACACAGCAGGTGGGAACCTGGGATCGAAAAGAGTTTAGAAAAATAATTTCGAAAGCCTTGTCGGTTGCAGACTATTTGCGGCTTGGTAAGGGCGAAGAGGACCCGTTCGGCAACGTCGACTACATTATGCGCTTCGAGAATTTAGCCGACGACTTCCGCATCGTCTGCACAACCCTAGGTATTCCGACGGCGTCGCTGCCGCAGTATAACCGTTCGAACCGCGAACATTATTCGAAATACTACACCGATGAGCTTCGCGAGTTGGTAAGAGAGCGCTTTGCACCCGAGATCGAACGGTTTGGCTACACCTTTGATTGAGCAACAAGAATTCTACAATTTTCCAAGCGTTACATATTCCCCGTTTGGATGTTGAAACCATTCGGGCAACTTAATGCCCCTCGCCAGCATGCTCTCGTAGCAATTTTGGGTAATCACGCCCCTCTGGGTGCTTTCTCCAAAGACTGCGAAATTTTCCTTGGTCACAAACAACCGGTGCTCAGCCAGTTTCGGTACGTCGTTTTTTAGCTCATCCATCGCCTTGGCACTGGGAATGTGGTCCGGAAGATGGGTAAAAAGGTAGCGCAGCACTTTGGCGCGTAGCAGCTGATGAATCCAAATCTGGAACCAGGCCTTCCGTTCGAAGTAAGTATCGCCGAATGGATTCCTGATTTTGCGAAGGTACAGGGCAAGCTTGGGATTGGTCAGTGTCACCCTGCATCTGCAGAATAAAAGACCGTCAACTTCCGGCGAACGCATGGCGTGGGAAATCAGGCTCGCGATTTTATCCGTAACGAGCTGAATTGGATATTTGTCGTCGACGCACCAGTAAATCCATTCCTCATCATCGATGTTCGCAAGTAAATGCAAGACTGTTCCCTTAATATCTGCAGGCGACGTGTGATATTTGATCCGTTCGCTATCGACGCCGCCGAGCTCCTGATAAGGAATATGAAAGACGAACGGATGATCCGGCCACAATCGTTCGTACTGCACAATCAGGTGCCGCGTCATCACCCGATATCGATCGCAGGTCAGAACGATCGCCTTAATTTTATCCGGCGAACTCATAGCCAAACTGCTCGATGTCCACCTTGAACTTGTTTGCGATTACGTCTCGCGTTCTGGGGGTGTAGTATTCTGTGTAGTGCCGTGCCCGCGGATTTTCTCTGCGATGCGGCAACTTCTCGTTGAGACCGAGCTTCTGCGCCACATAAGCCCAGTCCTCGTCGAGCCGTTCAAATTTTCCAATGAAATCCGCGAGCACATTGCCATTGGGATCGACAAACCAATCCAATTGGTAGCGATGCGGGGAAGAGTGAACGCAAGTGCTGCTGCTATACTGGATCCAATCGACAAATTCCTCGAACGTCATTTTGTCCCTGAGCTGCAAAGCCTCAGCGCGCTCGTAGAGCGAGACAACGCGGTCCCAAGGGTTGCGAACAAACCCGATTTTGAAGTAAGTCTCGAATTGCTTGCGCCCGATCTCCCTCCGGCGCTCTTCCGGAAGCAACAAATACAGAGAAGCTAGAATCCGGTTCTTTCTTCCGCCATAGCGCGTCCAATACGTCTCCATCTGGTTCTTGATCTGCCACAAATTAAGATGCGGCTTCCATGCTTTGCCGAGAATGGCTCTGACACTGGTCGAACCAGTCTTTGGCACCTCAACGAAGATGCATTTGTATTTATGAGAGATCATAATCCAATCGCTCGCTAGTTTATCCTGCTAACGGCGGTTAGCACGCCTGCGTGCAAGACAAAAATGGGTCGGCCGGGACTCGAACCCGGAACCAACGCCTTAAAAGGGCGCTGCTCTACCGATTGAGCTACCGACCCGCGCGGAAATAAAGTTTGTAAGCCAGATCAAACATTGCTGCAAGAATTCGCAGGGCAACCGCCCGGCGCGCCGTGAACGCCGATTCCTAGTAGACGGCTCGCCAGGACGTGTTTCCTAGCATTTCAAGAACGCCAGCAAATCGCGCAACGAACCCTTTTGTCGATCTAATCGAAAGACCGCTAAGCCAGCGGCTGCGGCTGCTTTCCAGTCGCGTTCGGCATCGTCACCCACGTGCAGCACTTGATTCGGTTCAACCTGAACAATCTTGAGCGCGCGCCGAAAAATCTCTGGATCGGGTTTATCCGCGCCGATCTCACTGGAAACAAAAACGTGCGCAAAAAATTTGGAAATACCGAGGTGCTCGAGAATAAATCGTAAACGCCCGTCAAAGTTTGAAATCACCGCGAGCTGAAAGCGCGGCTCCAATTTCTCCAAAACATCAAAAACCTCCGGATAAAGCTCCCAAACACCGGCCTCGGCGAAATGTTCGTAGGCGACCTCGAAGAAATTGTCGCGATCAGGTCCACTCAATGAAGGCGCGACCTGATCGAGCACAAGATTGACAAGCTCGCGCCACCAGCCTTTGTCGTCATTTTCGCGTGGCCCATCGATCGCGGCGCGGAGCGGCATCTGCTCCCAAGCTGTGTAAAACGCGCGATCGAGTTTGCGCGAATCGAGCGTCAGCCCCACCTCGCTTCCGACGAGTGCATAATGATCGCCTACAGTCTTGGTTAGATAAAAGAGTGTTCCGACCGCATCAAAAAAGATCGCTTTTAATGGTTTCTCTTTGTTTTTTGTGGTCATGAACGCGATCGACAGATGGAAAATCGTTTTGACGCTGATTGCAATCTTTGTCGCAGGCGGGGTGACCGGCGGATTGCTCACTATCCGCGCGGGAAAATACCAGATGCTGCGACGGAGCGAGTTACGATCGGGAACGTCCTTTTCGGTGGATCGCTGGCTCGCAAATTTGCGTCTCACTCCAGAGCAGGACCTGAAGTTAAGGCCGATCGCGCAGCAAGCGGACAATGAGTTGCGCAACCTGTATGCGTTGAATTTGCGTGAAATAGATGGAATTCTCGATCGTGCGGAAGATCGAATAAATCCGATCCTGCAGCTGGATCAGCAACAGCGATTGCGTCAAATGGTGGAAGAACGAAAACAGTATCTGGTGCAATGGTTCAACGTGCCTGAGCCACACCTGCCGTGAATATGAGCGATGAGCTGCGAGTTTCACCGAAACGAATGCAATCCGCTGGCGAAGAACTGGCGAACAGCGTCAGTCATGGAATTGGATTGTGTGCCGCGTTAATCGGCGCGCCAATTCTTCTGCTCGAAGCTCGTCGTAGTAGCCCCGGCTTTTTTCTCGGTACAGTGATTTTTGTGATCACGATGTCGATGTTGTATCTCGGTTCAACGCTGTACCACGCCTGGCCGCAAACGCGCGGCAAATCGGTTTTGCAGACGTTGGACCACTCGGCGATCTTTTTGTTAATTGCTGGAACGTACACGCCGTTCACGCTCGGTCCGCTTCGCGGCTTCTGGGGTTCCACCATGCTCGCACTTGTTTGGGCGCTCGCGATTTCCGGCGTTTTCTTAAAGACAATGCGCGGGCCCTCGCGTCATCCAAAACTTTCGATGACTCTCTATCTCGGCACCGGGTGGCTCGCGCTTATCGCGGCTCGCCCGATGACGTTGGCGATTCCATTTCCTGCCCTGTTTTGGCTTGTAGCGGGCGGCATTGCCTACACCATTGGCGTGCTCTTTTTCGTGAACGGGCGTTTGCGGTACAGTCATTTCATTTGGCATTTGTTCGTCCTGGTTGGTTCGAGCTGCCATTTTCTTGCGGTTCTCTCCTGCTGCGCGTCAAGCGCGGGAGCCGGTTGAATCGATCAGATTTCTCGCGCGGCGACGCCGGTGATTGGACAAGAGGAATTGACAGGCGGATTAATCCACATGCTGCCGGTGGAGCATGACGATCCAATCAACGCAAAGATTCTCGCAGTCTCGGAGGACAAAATCGAAGGTTTCGTGCGCGAGCCGTTCCAGGAAATTGCGCGACGCTCCGGCGTAGATGTGGATAGTGTGATGGCACGCATCGCAGCGATGCTGTGTTCGGGAACGATCCGGCGGGTCCGGCAAACGCTGCTGGCGACCAATCTGGCTGATGGGGCGCTCGTGGCGTGGAAAGTTCCTGAAAATAAGATCGACGCCGCCTTCGAGTGGATGTTCCAACGCGATCCTTTTTCCGGGCACGTGGTACTGCGCTCCACCGATACGGCTAGCGCCGGATCGGATTATAAATTATGGACAACAGTGAAAGTACCGCACGGATTTTCGCTGCAGCGCCATTGCGAATTGCTGGCGAACAGAGTTGGTGCGGAAGGTTTTCGGGTCATGCCAGCGAAAGGAATTTTTACTCTCGGCGTTGGCCATGTGCGCCGAAAAACAATCGAGCCGGGCAGCAAAGCAGATCAGCCGGCAAAAATGATTCCGGTGCAAGTTGTCGATCTTAGCGAGCACGAATGGAAGGTTTTGCTCGCGCTCAAGCGCGAATTGGCTCCCGAAGAAATTCGGCCAACGCCCTGGGCAGCCCGCGCGGCAGAAGCGGGTGTTTCGCTCGATGAATTTTATCGCGTCGCCGAGGAGCTGAATGCGCGGAGGGTCATTGGGCGCTTTTCAACTTTTCTGGAACACGTCAAACCGTCGGCTGCTGGAGTCCGTGTCACGCGTTTCAATGCACTGTTTCATTGGGCAGTGCCGCCTGGTCGCGAGATAGAGGCGGGCGGCGAAGTCGGCCGCCATCACATCCTGACCCATTGCTATTGGCGCGAAGCAGGCCCCGAATTTAAGAACGTCAACATTATGGCCGTAGCGCACGGCACAGATAAACAGCGGCTCCTTGAACACAAAGTGGCGATAGATCGACATCTTCGTGCGAGTGGCATCCCAGTGGCATACACGAACGTCTTCTGGGGCGGACGCAGCGAGATCAAGCCATCGGAAATTTCGCCGCATATTTACCGCGACTGGCTGGCGCAGCAATTGAAAAGTCAAAAGCGTTAAGAGTCCCACGCGAACTGCGCGCGATAAGTCCGATCCAGGTTCCGCAAGAGGGCGACAGCGAAGGTCTGACGATCAACTTGTCGATCTAAAGCCATAGCTAGGGAAATTGCCCGGTCTTGCAGCTCCTTCGGAAAATCTTCGCGGGACTGATTCACATTAATCCCGATCCCGATAATGGCTAGATGTTGCGCTTTGTCTTGCGCGCGCATCTCAACGAGCACACCGGCGACCTTGCGTCGATCAATGTGGATGTCGTTGGGCAACTTGATGGTTGGCTCCAGCGAAAATTCCTCTCGAATTGTGTCCGCCACCGCTTCTGCTGCCCACGCAGTGAGCCCCATCGATTCGTGGATATCGATCTTCGGACGTAACAAGATGGAGAAACAAAGCCCTTTCCGGGCGGGCGATTCCCAGCGATTACCTCGCTGACCGCGACCGGCGGTTTGCTGTTCGGCAAAGAGAACGAGTCCGTCTTTGGAATCTCGCGGCATTTCCAAAATCGCATCGTTGGTCGAGCCGGTCCGTTGGAGCACAATGACTTCGCGTCCAATGACCGCGTTACCAGGCTCTGCCTGCAACGCATCGGCGATTAGGCCATCCAAAGCTTCAGCCGGGGACATGTGTCATTTCTAGGCAGATATCAATTGCGCGCGCTCCGTGGGTGAGACTGCCAACCGAGATGTAATCAACCCCAGTGGCTGCTATGCGGTTCACGTTTTTTAGAGTGATGCCCCCGCTTGCTTCAAATTCGACGTTGTCTTTTCTCAGCGCGATAGCCTCGCGAATTTGAGCCGGCGTCATATTATCGAGGAGGATGACGTCGATACCGTCAACTTCAACGAAGGCACGAACTTGTTTCAAATCATCTGCTTCTACTTCGATACGGATCTTTGGCCGCTCCTCACGAAGCTGGCGAATTCGTTCGGCAAAACTGGAAAGTCCCTCAAAAGTAGTCAGATGGTTATCTTTCACGAGCACCATGTCGTATAAGCCGAACCGGTGATTCCCTCCGCCGCCGGCGACGACTGCCGCCTTTTCCATTGCTCGCAGGCCGGGGGTCGTTTTCCGGGTGTCCAAAATTTTGGCGGGATGGTTCCCGATCGCGTCCACAAATTGGCGCGTCAGCGTTGCGATGCCGCACAGACGTTGCAAAAAATTCAATGCGACACGTTCCGCCTTCAGAATCGACCGCGCTAATCCTCTGACTTCCATAATCACATCGCCAGGGGCAGCTTCGGCGCCGTCTCCTCGAATAATCTGTGCGTCTATCGACGGGTCGACTCGCCGGAAAACTTCGGCCGTCGCTCCAGAGCCGGCGACGACAGCCTTTTCACGCGCGATGATGCGTCCCGTTGCGTGCAAACTGTCTGGCACAAAGAATTCAGTCGTAATATCGCCACCGCCAATGTCTTCCTTGAGTCCAGCGGCAATTGGGTCGTAGCGATTCGGCTTCACGGGCTTAGGCTGCTTCTCGTGTTTCATAAACGCATCGCTTACGCACGTAAGGTTCTCAAATCGGCGTGTGGAACGCTATGATAGATGCAAAGCGCGAGCGTGTCTTCGGTGGAAACTCGGTCGAGAGACTGTCGATTTTCGGGATAGCGAGCAATCGCACCGAGATCGACAACCATTTGTGTTGCGGGCTAGGAAGAAAAAAGATTCGGGCAGCGCACGCTAAGGAGAAACAACGAATACAAGAACACGTGCCACCGCCCGAATCGCCTTAACCTGTTTAAATAGACAGCGCGGCTTGCCCCGCGTTCGATTTTTTTCCTTAAATGTAATAAATTCGGACCGCTTGGCCGCCAAGTGCCTTGCTCTCTATGGCCATCGGTCTCACTGTTGTAAAATTTCCTTCGGGAGCTATAACAGGCTGCCCTGTGCTCCAACGCCGGCACTCATGGCCTCGTCGCGGACTTCTTGGAGAAGCGATTTGAATTCGCACTTCTCCAGCGCTGCGAGCAGTTTGGGATAATCGGGCTTAATTCTGAGTTCCTCGATTTTCAGGGGCAGCTTCATGTCGCAGTCGAGTTCGACCATTTTTCGGTTCTGCAAAATCTGATCGCGCGCGTTGACCAGCTTTTCGCGTGTGCGTTGATTTTTGACCTTGTCGATATTGGCCAGCAAAGATTCAAGGCTGCCGTATTCGAGAATCAGCGCCGCCGCCGTTTTGCGGCCCAGGCCGATTCCGGGAATGTTATCAACCGAATCGCCGGTCAGGGCGAGGACATCGCCGATAAGCTTCGGGGGAACGTCCCACTTCGTGGTCACTTCTGGCTCGCCGAGAAGCGCGAATTGATCTTTCGGTGATGAGAGATCGGCTTTCGCGGTCGTGTAAACCTTCACGCTTGGCCCGACCAACTGAAATAAATCCTTATCGTTTGTAGCGAGCACCACTTCCACGCGTTGTTTGCAGGCAGCGAGTGCGTAGCAACCCATCAGATCGTCAGCCTCCGTATTGGCGAGCGCGATATTTCGAAAACCGAGCAGAGGCGTGAGTTTTTGGATGAAGTCGAGCTGCGGGATCATCGGCGTCGGCATCTCTTTGCGCGTTTCCTTGTAGGCTGGCTGCAGTTCCATTCGCTTTTGCGGCAAACCTTCGTCCTAAACCACTGCGCCCAGTTCCGGCCGTAGATCCTTCAACATCCGGCGGACGGTCTTTGTAAAACCGAAGATCGCGTTAGTCGGTTCGCCACGGGAATTAGACAAGTTCTGGATCGCGAAAAACGAGCGATAAACGTAGTAATGACCGTCGATGAGCAGCAGCCTCACACGATTATCGTAGCCGAAGCAGGCAACGTAGCGCAACCGTCCCGGTTGTATTTGGAGGGCCGAAAGCCGGACGCTCACGCTACTTTCGCTTGCCGTAATTCACGGTTAAGTGACCGAATGATCGACGAATGGATCGTGCGCGTGCAAGGCAAGGAGTACGGTCCGGTAGACATTGAAACGCTCCGCGAATGGAAAATGGAGGGTCGCCTCCTTCCGGCAAATGAAGCGCGCCGGACTGATGTCCAACTTTGGACGACAGCGGCGAAGATTCCCGGTCTTTTCGAGCCAACCGATATAGCGGCTGCCTCCGTCGCCGGGCGCTCGCCGCGGCGAGCGCCTTTAAAATCAGGCCGCAGCCTTAGCGAAATCCTGGTCGATGCATTTCGGATCTATCGTAAAGGGTTTTTCCAATTCTTAGGACTTACCCTACTCATCGCAGTCCCTTCCATCTGTGCGCAATTGACCAGTTCCGCGTCAAGCGCGTCCCCGAATTTAGAGGCGAATCTCGGCACAGTCACCGCGGCAGCGTTCAGTTTTTGCATGTTCCTACTCAGTCTTGCCGCGTGGCCGGTTTTTATCGCAGGAATTCAAATTCTCACCACCGAACTGGCTGGCGGTCACTCGCTAAAAATATTTCCTCTCCTGCAAAACGCGCTCAAATTTTGGGCGCGCGTCGCGATGCTCTGCATCTTTGTCTATGGCGCCTACTTTTTTTGGACCCTTCTGCCGATCGGTATCATTCTGATGGTCATGTTGGCTGGTCCTTCCGTGCTTTTGTTCTTTCTCGCGCTGCTCGTCCTGGCTTTTCAAGTTTGGATCGTTAGCCGGTTGTTCATAAATTTTTTGTTCTGGCAACAATTTGCGATTCTTGAGGGATCAGACGCTGCAGACACGTTGCGCCAAAGTAAAGAACTCGCGCGTAGCGGGCGCGATCTTCCGTGGTTTCGACGCCCGATGTGGCGAGGCGTTTTTATCGCTTCAATCTGGTTTGCGTTCGTGTTTGCGATCAACATCGGATCTGAGTGGCACTCGATTCAGCATTACTTTCATGAGCTGACCACTTCTCAGGATCCGCAGGCCCTCATTCAGGCGCTGAAAGCTGCCCCGAAGTCTCAAGCGTTTAATCTCGTCGGCTTTGGCCTCGGTCTCGCCCAGACCCTCCTGCGACCATTGCTCGGAATCGCCTTTGTCCTCTTGTACTTTGAAAGCAAGATCGCCATCGAAGCGTAGGGGGAGTTCACCGAACACAGCCGCAGCGAATGAGGTCGATCGTCCTACCTGCTTTGTCTAAGTGTTGGGAGAACGAGGCTTTCAGCGAACAAATTTGCGCTTGTCCTGGCCATTTTCCCGTGAAACGCTCGGCGCCGTGCAGCTTTTCACGGCGTTCCGAACCAGCACAGCAAGAAATAGGCGCGGTGTGACCGCCTTATCGACAGCAAATAGTATAGAGGCAGCATGAACAAAAAGAGGTTTGTGGCATGTACCCTCGTCTTGGTATGCATGTTGATATGGACTGATACTAGCCAGGTGATGGCTGCTAACATGCGTAGTTTTATAGAGGCTGTTAGGAGAAAGGCGTCCGTCGTCTACGTTGGCTCTGTTAAAGAAGTGCACTTGCTGACACGAACGAAGTTCGACATCAAGGCACGAGCAGTTGTGAGTGTCTCAGCTGTCGCACGCGGTCCAGTCACTAAACCTCCTGAGGCTGTCGTCGAATACTCAAGCTATGATGACAAAACACCAATCTTAGCGGGTGGCCCGCAGTATCAGCTGCGGCCAGGCATTACGGTTGTGATCTTTGCTGACTCCTTTAAAAGCACAGTACCCCCTGGATATCTTTTGCAGGGTAGCCGCGAGGAGTTGCTGCAACGGATTGAAACAATACGTGATAGCTTAAGCCAGATGTCTCCCGATCAACTTAAATTACAAGAAATTAACGAGGAAGATCGTCATATCCAACTCGCATTGTACGAAAAGCTGCGTACCTATCTCCGTGCACCCTGAATCATAGGATATCTTGCCCAAAAGATTGTTCCGGCCAATATTCTCGCTGCTTACTAGTAGGTCTAACTAATTGCTGCAGGCGATGGAAGCTGCTCCGAATGTAAAAAGACGAAATTAGAAAAGTAGAAGACCATCTTTGCCCCTTTGGGCAGCAAGAAATGACGCACACACGTGACGAGGTTGTTGCATCTGTCGAAGCGACTTTTCCAAAGAGTGGCTGGGCGCGCGTACTCGACTTACTCGATAGTTATGGCGTGGAATCGTACGAGCGGGAACGCGAGCGGGTCCAGCTCGCCATCTTGAAGCTCAGTGCGGGAAGTGAAGAGAAGGTGTACGAGTACCTGACCGTGGCAAAGCGCGATTATCGCAACGTGCTATTTTGGGCGGAATATCCCGAAGAATCGAGGTTAGACACGCCGGCGAAGAGACAAAGGGTCAGAAACATGTTCGAGAAATTCGGGATCGAACCGCCGAGCGATCTTTGATCCCATAAGATTGCACAAAATCAAAGCGCCGCTGCCGCGCGCGCGAGCGCGTAACCGATCAGTCCGCTTGCAGGCAGGGTAAAAAGCCATGCCCAAATAATTCGCTCAACAACTACCCATCTCATTCCGCTGAAACGTTTCACCGCGCCGACGCCCATGATGGAAGTAGAAATTACATGGGTGGTAGAAAGCGGAATGCCGTAATAGCTCGCGGCTTGAATGATGACTGCGGCCGTCGTTTCGGCGGCGAATCCGTGCACAGGTTGCAATTTCACCATGCGATGGCCGAGGGTGCGAATGATGCGCCAGCCCCCTGCAGCTGTTCCCACCGCCATCGTTAGCGCACAGAGTGCGACAACCCAGGTTGGCAGGATGAAAGTCGGAGTCTTGAGAAAGTTCAGCCAAGCAGGCAAATGATCGAAGCTGCCCGCCTTCGTGCCGGTAAACAGCGCAAGTGTGATGACGCCCATGGTTTTCTGGGCGTCGTTGCTGCCGTGGCTGTGCGCCATCCAGGCTGCGCTAAAAATTTGCAGTTTACCAAAAAGCGATTGGACAAAGTGTGGCGTGAAGCGACGGAGCGTGATAAAAAGCAGCAACATCAGCAGCCCGCCGAAAACAAACCCGGCAACAGGCGATGTGACCATTGGCACAACAACTTTTGGCCACACGCCGGCATTCCATTTTATGACCGACCAATTGCCGCGTGCCGTAGCCAGCGCTGCGCCGCAAAGTCCGCCGATCAGCGAATGGCTCGAGCTCGAGGGCAATCCGAACCACCAGGTGGCGATATTCCAGGTGAAGGCGGCGACGAGCGCGCAAAGCACCGTCGGCATTGTGACAATGTTGGTATCCACTAGTCCCTTGCCGATTGTCGATGCAACCGCGCCGCCAAGGAGCGCGCCGGTAAGATTGAAAAACGCCGCCATCGCAATGGCCCTGCGTGGCGTCAGAACTCGCGTCGAAACCACGGTGGCGATCGCATTCGCGGCGTCGTGGAAGCCGTTGCTGTATTCGAAAATGACCGCCGCTAGAATGACGGAAATGAAGGTGAGCACGCGATCAGCCCGCTACGAATACTTGAGCGCCACCTCGAGGATGATGTTTCCCGCATCCCGGCAACGGTCGATCACTTTCTCAATCAGTTCGAACAGATCGCGCAGAAAAATCACCTGCTTCGTCTTGTAATCGCCCTGGTAAAGATCGCGCAACAGATCGAGTTCCAGTTTGTCGGCGTCGCCTTCAATCGACTGAAGTTTTGCATTCATCTCGCGCGCTGTCGCCGCGTCGGTGCCTTTGCGCAATTGTTTGACCATCGCGAGAACCGTTTCCGCGGCTTGCTCGAGAAGTTCCACCTGTTTGCGAAAACTGCGGCCCTGC
>QHOQ01000062.1:0-526 GCA_003219355.1 Verrucomicrobiota bacterium | reverse complement strand
GTGATGAAAGTTTTGCAGAGCTGCTCGGTCAATTCCTGCGTGATTTGTTTGTCCTTACGCCGGCTGCGCACGAATTCTTCCAGACTCTGCGGCGACTCTTTTTGTTCAAGCCGTTCCAGCAGCGCGATCAAATGATGCACGCTCGCGTCCGCTTGCTGAGCGCTTGCCTCCAACAAATCGTAAAATTTCTGGTCCCGTCCGAGGATCTTTTGGATCGACAACATAGAGTCCAGCCAATTAGAGCATGGCGCCGCGCATGATTACCAGAGCGATGCTGAAATAAATGATTAATCCGGTCACATCGACAAGAGTGGCGACAAAGGGAGCGGACGAGGTCGCGGGATCGGCGCCGACGCGTCGTAAAGCAAACGGCAGCATTGACCCTGAGAGCGAGCCCCAAAGCACTACGCCCACGAGCGCGAGGCCGACTGTTAGCGCGACCAGCGGCCAATGGGGACCGTACAACTCACGATGAAAATATTTCTCCCCAACAATTGACCACAGCGCTACGCGCAACGTCCCGATC
>QHOQ01000085.1:6996-7546 GCA_003219355.1 Verrucomicrobiota bacterium | reverse complement strand
AACGTCGAAATTGGCTCCGGGGTCGTCGCAATGGCCGGAGTCATTTTCAATCCGGGCGCGAGAATTGGTGATTTCAC
Source organism: Verrucomicrobiota bacterium (assembly GCA_003219355.1). Lineage (GTDB taxonomy): Bacteria > Verrucomicrobiota > Verrucomicrobiia > Chthoniobacterales > UBA10450 > Udaeobacter. The sequence continues at coordinate 7,469 of QHOQ01000085.1, read as the reverse complement.
GCTTTTTGGCACGGGGGCCCAGATCGAGCACGATTGCGTGATCGAAGAGTTTGCCAGCGTATCGTCCGGATCGGTCCTCGGCGGTTTTGTCAGGATTGCGAAATACGCTGCCGTTTGTTTGGGAACAACGGTTGTCGACAGAGTCAGTATCGGTGAAAATACGGTCGTTGGGTCAGGATCGTTAGTTACACGCTCTCTTCCTGCGAACGTCTTGGCCTACGGCGCACCTGCGAAAATTGTACGAAACAGGCAGGCCGGAGAGCGTTTTTTGAAGTAGTCACGTGCCCGCCACGATTTACCGGGGGTATCGCCTTGTCACGTCGCGCACAACGCTTTGCGTTTCAGGGCGGTCGACAATCTCCCGCGATTTTGCCGATGCACGTTCCGCGGGGCAAGCGTTTGCCGAATTGCATCTACAGTCGTCGGCCCCCCAGATTCGCTCCATGAAAAGCGGCTCAAAAAACGATGAGTTG
>QHOQ01000085.1:2589-6930 GCA_003219355.1 Verrucomicrobiota bacterium | reverse complement strand
TGCTTGCTCCGACCAACACGAATCTTCATCGTGCCGCGCAGTAGAATTGCGCTCCCTGTGTCCAAACACATGAGTTCGTTTGAGCAAAACGCGATGAACACCGGCAAGAGACATTTGGCGTCGCTCGACAGTTTGCGCGGTATAGGTGTGATTTTGATTTTCGCTAATCATTTCGTTTATCCGAATTACTACATTCTTTTTGGCTGGATTGGGCTTTGGATATTTTTCGCGCTCTCCGGTTTTCTCATTACTGACAGCCTCCTCAAGATGAAGGCATTGCCGGTCGGTCAGTATTTTGGTCGATTCTACGTGAAACGAGCTTTCCGAATCCTCCCGGCTTTTGTGGTCTTTTTCACGATAGCTGTGGCACTCTATTTTGTGTTTCCGCGAGACATGTTCGCTGTCGACTGGCACCTGGAGCGCTACTGGATTTACATTGTAACATTCACTTTTAACCATTACCCGCCGACGGGTAGTTATTGGTTTGCTCATCTCTGGTCGCTATCGTTGGAAGAACAGTTTTACGTCGTATGGCCGTGGCTGGTTTTCTTTCTGCCGATGAACTGGCTCAAGAAAATCGTACCCTGCTGGATTCTTGTGGCCCCGGTTTTGCGCCTGGTCATGCCTGCATTTTACGGCGGCGTCGAGCACGCAGAAACAGTTGAGGCTTCGTTGCTGTGTCAGGCGGATGCATTCGCCATCGGAGGATGTGTGGCGATTTTTCGTGATGACCTTCCGCGCCAATCAAAGAAGCTAATGTGGATAATGACAGCGGTCGTGATTGCGATTGGCCTGCTAAATTATTTCGCGGGGGCTTCTGCGGCTGGATCGTACTGGCGAACGCTGGGCTGGCCGCATTTGACCGCAGGCATATTTAATTACCAGTACGTCTGGGGCTTTGGTGTGATCGGTATCTGGGCTGCGACATTAATTTTAACCTGCCTGCAAGGAACTGCTCCGTTCATTCTGAATTTTCCGCCGCTCGTTTTTCTCGGCCGGATTTCGTACGGCGCGTATCTTTCCCACCTGCCTCTCCTTGGCGTCTACATGTACTACCTCCAGCCGATCAATGCGTTCTCGATTCGCGGGTTGGTGATTTTCGTAATCTGGTTCGCCAGCGTCATACTCGTCTCCTGGCTCAGTTTTCGATTTATCGAGCTGCCGTTCTTGCGCATTAAGAACAGGCTTGGAGGAAGAGCGCAAAATTCCCGCTCGGACACAGCCATTTCCCCAGCTCCCGCCGGTTAAACGTTCAATACGCAGACCATTGGTCTGTTTTCAGATAAACAATGGGTCACGGCGCGCTTGGTCGATTTTGATTTGCGCCTTCGTTTCATTCGGCGAGTCGTCGCCTTTGGCGTTGGTTTGTCGCAAGTCGAAAATAATACATATGTTTTCGTCGCGCACGATGACTCGATAATGAGCATCTAGATGCTCGCGAAATTTTTGATAATGATCGAGCCACCAAAATGCCGTAGCTGGCAGCAATAGGTATTGTGCGCCTCGGGCTCGGATGGCTTCCAAGCGGTTAATAGCCTCGGCGCTGTCGTTCGGACGGCGGCCATCATAGTTGCCGCCCTCCGAAAGGTAAATCCGACCTTCGGAGCCGTCGCCGGTATTCCAGGTGATGGTGGTTCGGCCGAATCGGTTTGGAACCGGGACCGGATTCGGGACAGCTATCAGGCATGCCTGATCTAGTGCAACAGGACCTACAGTAGCCCTCGGAGTCGCATCTGGGACGCCAGTTACTGAAATCGCGGCAAGCTGTTTCACGTATTCCGGCCCGCCAAAGAGCCGGAATTCGTACCTCATTCCAGCCTGGATCCAGGGCACGTCAGCCGAGCCTTTCGGACCCTGTCGAAAGAGCCGCCCTCGCTCATCGGCGCCCGTTTGCGGAAAATGCCATGCACGGCGGTCCCCCAATTTCAGTAGTTCATTTTTGCCGTTTGTGGCCACTGCGACGGTGGCGTGCAACGGGAGGCTGGCCTGCACGACCTCCAGGATTCGATCGCCCATTTGCAAGGACTCGTAGTAATCTTGCCAGTATCTCCTGCCAGTTTCGAATGCCTCGATGTGGGAATCCCTTCCTTTCACAAATTCCCACTGTGAGTCGAGCGCCTTGAGCATCTCTCGAAGCATGGATAAATGATCGGCAGACATACTGGAGCGGTGGAGCCGATAGTCTGCCACAAATCGGTTGTGAGAGAAGATTGGAGAATCTCGCGTGATGCGAAGATATAAATCATAGTCAGCCCCCGGACCTAACGAGGGGTCGAAACCGTTGACGACATTGAACGCGGTCCGCTGGTAAATGACCGAACCAGGGCACCAAATTCGATAATTGCCCCGAAGCAATTCCAAAAAGTGTTCGCGTGAGACATGAGGATGCTCCGGCTCATCGTCGAGGAGCGACCCATCCGCGACAATGAGCCTGCAGGAGCCGGCAGCGAACGCGCAGTCAGGATGCTGGCGCAGGCAATCAACTCCAACTCTCAGGGCCTCGGGCAGCAGCCGGTCGTCGGCGTCGAGGAAAACCAGGTATTCGCCCCGGCTTTGCTTGAACCCTGTGTTTCGGGCGCTTGCAACCCCCAAATTTTCCTGGCGAACGTACCGTACCCCCGGGTAGCTGGCAGTCACCTTCGCAGTGTTGTCGGTGGAGCCATCGTCCACAACGAGGATCTCGCGATGGGAATAGGTTTGAGCTGATGCGCTCTCGATTGCCTCGTGAAGGAAATGTGCCTGGTTATAGCATGGTATGATTACTGAGGCGAGACCGGACTCCGGCATAGGCACGTTCTTGTGTGACCCGTCAGCGGAAACCGCGGCGCTCTGTTTTACCGCCTTGGCCACGCTCATTACGACGATTCGCGCAAGTCAAAGATGATACACGTCTCTTCATCTCGCGCGACGGCCGGGTACCGAGCTTCTACATGTTCGCGAAATTTTTGATAATGATCGAGCCACCAAAAAGATTTTGCAGGAATTACCAGGTATTGGGCGCCTCTCGCTTTGGTTGACTCCAAGAGATGCAAAGCTTCATCGCTATTGGCCGGATCGCGGCCCGCATACACACCCATGCTCGATACATATAGCTGCCCTTCGGAGCCGTCCCCAGTACTCCACGTGATATTAGTCATGCCCGGCTCCTCACTAGCGTGGACCGGATTTGGAATTGCCGTCAATAGAACCCCGTCCAGGCGCACAGGTTCTTGGGGCGCTGCTTCAGCGCTTGCGATCGGGAACGGATCCGCAACACCTTTAACCAAGACCCGGGCCAGTTGTCTTGAAAATTCGGGCCCGCCATAGAGGCTGAATTCGTATGTCATTCCGGCCTCGATCCAAGGCGACGTGATTGCCGAGCCTTCGGCTCCTTTGGCAAATAATTCTCCTCTGCGGTCCGGCTCCGCCGGTGGGAAATGCCAGGCTCGCCGGCCATCCAAACGAAGCAACTCCGTATTGCCAGAACTTGCGACGGCAATCGACGCATCCCGGGGAAGGTGCTCCCGGACGACTTGTTGGATCCTCGTCACCATTTGCTGAAAGGGGTAATCGTTTTTCCAAAACGATTGGCCGGCATCATACGCCTCTCTATAGTGGCAATTCGCCTTTACGAAGTTCGATTGTGCTTCGTGAGCGGCAAGTGCGGCATGCTGCATCCGCGAAACATCGCGCGACATGTTTGAACTGTGCTTTCGATATTCCGCAACTATTTGAGCGTGGCTATAAACCGGAAAATCTCTCGTAACTCGCAGGTACAAATCGTAATCTGCAGCTGGATTCACCTTGGGATTAAAACCGTGCACAAATTCGAAGACGCACCGCTGATAGAGCACTGTCGCAGGACACCAAATGTAGGTGCCCCCGCGAAGTAGCTGCACATAATGCTCGCGTTCTATTTGAAGCTGTTTTGGTGAAGGAAGAATCGCTCCTTTTGAATCGATCACCCGACAACGACCCGAAACAAACGCGCACTCCGGACGTTCGCGGATACAGCCGACTCCTGTTTCCAGTGCATGCGGAAGGAGCCGGTCGTCGGCATCGAGAAAAACGAGAAACTTACCGCGGCTATGCCGCAGCCCCGTGTTGCGAGCGCTCGAGAGACCGGCATTTTCCTGATAAACATAGCGCACCGGGGAATGGCGCCTAACAACTTCGGTGGTATTGTCCGTTGAGCCATCGTCCACCACGATAATCTCGAAGTCCGAATAACTCTGCGTCAGAACGCTCTCGATCGCTTGCTCAAGAAAATGGGCGTGGTTGTAACAGGGGATAATTACAGAAACTAGATTAGGAGGCGGGAGTGCCCCGTCGGCCCGGGTGTCAGCGCGATGAGCCACGGCT
>QHOQ01000085.1:1232-2570 GCA_003219355.1 Verrucomicrobiota bacterium | reverse complement strand
GGGCTTTTCTCCGCACAGCAGGCGACTGTTCCGGACTGTCCGAATGCGCGTCGCCTGCATTGAGCCTGCGTTCTGCAGCTTCGTACAATGCTTTTGCCCGAATGAACCCTTTCATCTTGCAAGCGTTGAAAACCCACCAGTAAAGACTGCCGAGTTGATTCTCAAGAAGAGCACGTGCTTCCTCAGTTTCCCTGATTGCGGAGCTACGGCCCGAGATCATTCTTGCACTTCTCTTCCTAGCTTTCACCTGTTTTCTCGCACCTTTTCTCATCGGTCGTTTGGGCTCCGCGCTTGCGCTGGAGGCATTTTATGCATTTTCGGAATCAGTTTTTGTGGCACGCTTCATTTGGCTTTGCTCAACAAACCGCGGCGCAAATTAGAGTCAAGCGGTGACTGCTCTAGGCTGCCCAATGGCATCAGGCAAACTCCCCGATGACGCGCGCTTATAGACGATCTACTTTGCCATCATGGATCGAAATGATGGACGAGCCAGCGATCAATTGCGCCCGGTTGCTTTCAAGCTCGGCATCGCACCTTCTGCCGCAGCCTCAGTGCTTGTTACCATGGGCAATACGCGCGTGATCTGCGGCGTGACGACTGAAGAAAACGTGCCGCGCTGGATGAAAGAGCAAGGGGTGAACGGTGGCTGGCTAACCGCCGAATATTCGATGCTCCCGTACTCGACGCTAACGCGGAAACCGCGCGATATCGTAAAAGGACGAATCGACAGCCGCAGCGTCGAGATCCAACGCTTGATCGGGCGATCGTTGCGTGCGGTTGTCGATCTTGAGAAACTTGGACCGCGCACAATCTGGGTTGATTGTGATGTTTTGCAAGCCGATGGCGGTACACGCGCGGCAGCAATCACTGGCTCAAGTTTAGCCGTCGCGATAGCTTGCCGGAAACTAGCCAGAGAGAAAAAGCTGGACCTGCCTCCGGTTCAAAAATTAGTCGCCGCAGTGAGTGCTGGAGTTCTCGACGGAGAGACAATTGTCGATCTCGATTATGAGGAAGACAAGGCGGTTGCTGTCGATTTCAATCTGGTCGCGACTGAGGACGGCGAGTTTGTCGAAGTACTAAGCTCCGGAGAAGAATCGACATTTTCCGGGTCACAACTCAATGAAATGATCGCGCTCGGCCGCAAAGGGATCGCCGAGCTGATCGCAGCGCAGCGCGCTGTGCTCGCACGGTTAATGGTGACGCCGCGGTCAAGCTAAATCATTTGCTGCCGCGGTAACGATAAGCTAAAGCCAGGACGACATGAAGAGGGCGCTCATTACCGGCATCACCGGACAGGATGGTAGTTATCTGGCCGATTTGCTGCTTGAGAAGGGCTAC
>QHOQ01000085.1:0-1174 GCA_003219355.1 Verrucomicrobiota bacterium | reverse complement strand
ATCGACCACCTTTATGCCGATCCACATATCAACGGCGTCCGAATGTTTCTGCATTATGGAGACCTCAGCGATTCGGTGAATTTGGTGAAGCTGCTTTACAACTTGAAGCCGGACGAAATTTATCATCTGGCCGCGCAAAGCCACGTGCGGGTGAGCTTCGATATTCCGGAATACACGTCGGACGTCACCGGTGTCGGCACGATCCGTATCTTGGAAGCGATTCGAGAAGTAGGGTTGCGTTCGCGTTTTTATCAGGCATCAAGCAGCGAAATGTTTGGCAAGGCGCAACAGGTACCGCAAACCGAGAAGACGCCGTTCTGGCCGCGCAGCCCATATGGTGTCGCGAAGACGTTTGCCTATTGGGCGACGGTCAACTACCGCGAGAGCTATGGCCTTTGCGCGAGCAACGGCATCTTGTTCAATCACGAAAGCCCTCGTCGCGGCGAAACTTTCGTCACCCGCAAAATTTCGCGCGCCGTCGCCGCGATCAAGCACGGCCTGCAAAAAGAATTGTTTCTCGGCACTCTCGATGCAAAACGAGATTGGGGATATGCACCCGAGTACGTCGAAGGGATGTGGCGGATACTTCAGCATGCAGACGGGGACGATTTTGTGCTGGCTACCGGCGAAACGCACACGGTGCGCGAGTTTGTCGAGACGGCCTTTTCACATGTCGATCTCGATTGGAAGGAATTTGTCAAGCACGACCCACGTTATGAGCGTCCAGCAGAAGTAGACCTCTTAATCGGTGACCCCTCCAAAGCGAAAAAAATTCTTGGTTGGGAACCGAAAGTGCGATTCCGTGAACTCGTTCGCATCATGGTTGACGCGGATATGGAATTGCTTTCACGCAAGACTCCTCAGGAGCACCTCGGCAAATTGCCGTGAAATGGAGGGACGAACTCTGTCCCGTCCGATTTTATCTGGACGACACGGCGGTCGTCCTTCGATCTGACGAATTGCCATTCGGCCTGCTTATTCCCGCCAATTGCGCCCGTGGACTCATTCCCGGAATCACCGCCGCGAGCGGCGCATCGATAATAGTAACTTCCGCGCCGCGCCCCACGATTTCATATAAATTAATGATATCGCTGGAACGCATCCGAATGCATCCGTAACTAGCGGGGAAGCCAAGGTTCCGTTCCTCCGGCGTACCATGAATGTAAATCGTGCG
>QHOQ01000084.1 GCA_003219355.1 Verrucomicrobiota bacterium | reverse complement strand
GACGGAACTTGGGCACGACGAGCTTGCAGCAATCGAATGGCCTCGGCGTGATTTCGTTCAAGTCTCAGTTGGTCGAGTTTGGTTGTGAAGGCAGTCACGGAAGTAGTCCGCTCGTCTACATCAATCAACAATTTAGCGGATTCTTGTAGGTTACCTTCGGCCTGATACATGGCGGCCTTTAACGCGATCAGCTCCGGATCGTCTGGGATAACGTCCAGCGCACGATCATAGAGCTTTATCGCGTCCGGAAATTGTCGAAGCCCGGCGTAGGTCGCTGCCGCTTCGACAAGTAGGTCCATATTACGTGGGTCCAGGGCGAGGCCTTGCTCGAAGTAGGCAATGCTTTCATCCACGTGTCCTCCGTCTTGAGTGATATGGCCAAGGGCAGCAGGGATCTCGCTGTTGCCTGGTAACGTCCTGTCGCTGCCGTAGGTGGTTCCGCTGGTATTAGTACCAACGATTCGGAAATGATACGTTGTGCTCGCACTTAAGCCGCTGATGTTGGCAGCCACATTTTGATACGCGTTTCCGGTCTTAGTCTGGTTCGCGGTGGTGTGCCCGTAGCTGGTCGTCGTACCATACTGAAAATGAACGTTGGTTGTTAATCCGTGCGGATCGACTGAGCCGTTCAATGTGGCTGAGGAACTTGTCACATTTGTCGCTGGGCTCGTTATAACCACAGGCGGGCCGGTTGCGCTCAGTGTGGTAAAGGTCCGGTCGGCGCCGTACCTCGTGCCGGCGTTGTTGGTGGCTACAATCCGGAAATGGTACGTGGTGCTCGCAGCTAAGCCGCTGGTGTTAGCAGCCACATTCTGATAGGTGTTGCCGGTCCTACTCTGGATCGCGGTGGTGAGCCCGTAGCTCATCGTTGTTCCGTACTGGAAATAAACGGTCGTCGTCAGCCCGTGCGGATCGACTGAGCCGTTGAGTGTGGCTGAAAAACTGGCCACTAAGGTTGCTGGATTGGTGATGACTACCGGAGGCCCGGTCGGGCCCAACGTGGTAAAGATCCCGTCCACACCGTACCTCGTGCCGGCGCTGTTGGTGGCTACAATCCGGAAATGGTACGTGGTGCTCGCAGTTAAGCCGCCGATGGTGGCAGCCACATTCTGATAGGTGTTGCCGGTCCTACTCTGGATCGCGGTGGTGAGCCCGTAGCTCATCGTTGTTCCGTACTGGAAATAAACGGTCGTCGTCAGCCCGTGCGGATCAACTGTGCCCTTGAGCCTGGCTGAGAAGCTGGCGATGTAAGTTGCCCGATTGGTTATAACCACCGGTGGCCCCGTCGGCTTAAGCGTCGTCACATGTACGGTGCTAGAGGGGAGGCAGAGCATCCCACCTCTGTATGCGCGCACGCGAAAGTAATACCCGGTGCTTGCATTTAGGCCGGTAACACTGCGATGGGTTACGTTGCCAACGTTCAGGTTTTGATAGCCTGTGACGTAAGTACTAAACGAACTGCTCGTGGACACATCCAGCCGATAACTGGTTGCCCCACTCGTTTCGGCCCAGTTGGCAGTGAAACTGTAACTCGCGACATACGTCGCCCATGCATCCGGCGCCGTGGCACACGCCTGGGCTACGGGTGCCAGAGCAACACAGACCAGCAAATGCGCAACCAAAAGAAAGACGCGTCCCAAGGGCGGGCACCTCATCGCTCCTCTCGCGGAAGGGGTTATTGTCGATTTAAGATGAACGAGTTGTTTCATATACTTTCCTTTCTGTTCTCGCTACGGAACCGTTATGTTGTAAGTCACATCCAGCGATAATGAGAAGAACGTGAGCGAGCCGGCCCAGTGGATGGTGTGCTGCCCGGCAGACAGCGGGGGAAGCAAAACGTAGTAGCCGGAATCAACCGCCGGATAATAAACCCCAGCCAGGACTCCAAGGATGTTATCGGCAGGGAGATGCAAACTAAAAGGCGTCGATTGCTCCAAGTTCGCCGTGGTAATGGGAACCGGGCTTCCATCCACTTCACGCGAAAGGCCCGTGGCCGTGGCAATGACCTTTGAGAAGAACTCCTGCGCGACCTGAACAGGCTTAGGGACCAAAAATAACCTCCCGCCTCCTACTGCGATCCCGTCCTCGACGTCGAAGACATTCAGGATCGGGAAGAACAGAGCTTTGCCGGAGGGCACGGTAATGGTGCGGACCGTTGTGCCGCTAGGGTTACCCGCCAGGAACCAGACCCGACCGCTCTGGTTGACGGCTCCGAATTGCCCGGTTGTGTCAGTCAGCGGATTTTCGGAGGCCGGTGTTTCCAAGGCCCACTGCCACCACCTGGTGGCCAGGTGCGAAGCGGGCAGATACTGGGCCGGCGTTACGTTTGCGACTATCGTTAAGGCCAGCGCAAAGGCACCGGTTTTGATTTTCATATTCATGTAAACTTCTTTATTTCCTCCGTTTCAGTCTTTCTTTAGTTTGGTTGGTCTTCACTGAGGTAGTGCGTAAAATCCGGCGCAAGGTTACGCGGAAAATTCGGAGCTTTTAGAAAGCGGCCTTTGTTTCACCTCGGGACACCTGCAGGCAAGAGCATGCTGATGTAACAGATGAAATAACCGCTAAAGGAAAAGTAAGATGAAGATGCTTGAACTGTCGGCGAAAGATCCGAAGTGTTGTGAAAAAACATCCAAAGCCGTCATGTGCCCAAGCATGACGGCTTTTTGCTAACTATGCGTTTTGTGGGATCAACTTAGGGGGCGAACAGAACCTGTCCGTTATAAGTGCCCGTCCCCGAGAGGGCGCATCCTGGACTGGGAGCGCCCACGTCACCCTCAGCCGTTAGCTGCAGATATACACCGGACAGAGCACCAGTCCCTTGTGTGCCCGCAACACGCAGAGTTTCGTGGCCGGTCACAGCGTTGCCTATGCCTTCAAAACTGAGGTGCAGCGTGCCAGTGCCCGACCTACCGGTAACCGAACCGGTGAAGACTGCGCTGCCTTGTTTCGTTATAGAACCGTCGCGATGAACTATATCCAGCTCAGTACCCGTGAACGATCCGGTGAAGGTGCCAGTAACCGTTACCGTAATGTTGAACGTGATAATCAAGTTTTCACCGACTTGCCGAGGAGGACCAGCGTAATTAAAACAGGGGGAAAACTGTCCGCTTGCGGGTTGAGCCGTGCCAGCTTCAGCCCTAGGCAACGTTAATAGCGCGCCGACAATTACGAGCGCACAAAAACTTGTGCGCAGATGTGATATCAGTCGGTTCCGATTTTTCATACACTTACTTTCCTTTCATTGTTTTGGCCTTCCGTGATCTCTCGTCGTTGAGAACTCATTTCTGGCCTTTCACATGAGGTAGTGCGTAAAATCCGGCGCAAGGTTACGCGAGAAGTTTGGGTTTTTGACAGACTCGCCTTCGCAAAGCCAGGATTGTGATTCAGAACGAGCCGAAACTGCAACCCGCCTGACGCAGAAGGAGCGCTCTCCTAGACACTAATTTCACGAATTTACACCAATTGGTTGAAGACGCTTAAATTCGCGACGATTCGTGTAATTCGTGTCTTCACCCGCCTTCGCTTAAACCGAGCTACGGCGCGGCAGGCGGCTGTTTTTCTTCGCATAGTTTTTGGAAAGCGGGATCGGCACGCAACGGATCCCAGATCGGATCGAGCCTCAGAAGGGCCGGTGTAACAGGTGCTGGGCCGTAAATTAGACTACCATATGGCGTTTCTAACAACTGGGTGAGAGTCGAAATTGCGCGGCTATTCTCGCCGAGGACCGTCTGAATTAACGCCAGCAGCTCTTCGAGGGCGAGCCGATCGCTATCACTGGTTTTACCAGTCGGATCAAGGGTCATTATCGCACGTTCCCTCTCTCTAAGGGCCGAGTCTCTCTCCCCGAGCACGGCATCAGCCAGAGCCAATTCTACCTCAAGATCGGGGATATCTGATTGCTCTTTGGAGAGCGGCTCCAGTGTGTTGCGCGCTTGTTCAGCGGTAACCTTTGCCCCGGCCGTGTCGCCGACAAAGCGTTGGGCGAAAGCTAGATGGAGCATTTCAAAGCCATCACAGGCAGACGGAACTTGGGCACGACGAGCTTGCAGCAATCGGATGGCCTCGGCGTGATTTCGTTCAAGTCTCAGTTGGTCGAGTTTGGTTTCGAAGGCAAGCCCGGAAGTAGTCCGCTCGTTTACATCAATCAACAATTTAGCGGCTTCTTGTAGGTTACCTTCGGCCTGATACATGGCGGCCTTTAACGCGAGCAGCTCCGGATCGTCTGGGATAACGTCCAGCGCACGATCGTAGAGCTTTAGCGCGGCCGGAAATCGTCGAAGCATGGCGTAGGTCGCTGCTGCTTCGACAAGTAGGTCCATATTACGTGGGTCCAGGTCGATGATATGGCCAAGGGCAGCAGGGATCTCGCTGTTGCCTGGTAACAGTTTGCTGAGCTCTTTGAATGTTGTTGTGGCGAGTGTGGTAAACGTCCTGTCGCTGCCGTAGGTGGTTCCGCTGGTATTAGTACCAACGATTCGGAAATGATACGTTGTGCTCGCACTTAAGCCGCTGATGCGGACCGTTGTGCCGCCAGGGTTACCCGCCAGGAACCAGACCCGACCGCTTTGGTTGACGGCTCCGAATTGCCCGGTTGTATCAGTCAGCGGATTTTCAGAGGCCGGTGTTTCGAAGACCCACTGCCACCAACTGGTGGCCAGGTGCGAAGCGGGCGGATACTGAGCCAGCGTTACGTTTGCGACCATCGTTAA
>QHOQ01000083.1 GCA_003219355.1 Verrucomicrobiota bacterium | reverse complement strand
TCGGGGTATTGCACCTTAAGCGCCTTAATAAATTCCAATGTGTCGCCAGTGCCCAGCCGTAAATCGAGCAAGATCAGGTCAGGCTTGCACCCGGTGAGCGCAGTTCCCACAGAGGGGATGTTGTCGGCGCTGCCGCAGACGACCATGTCGATCTGCCGATTAATAAGGTTAATGACGCCATCGCGGAGAAGTGGATGTTCATCCACCACCAGGATTCGCATTTTTGCGGCGTGCCTTCGTGGATCGATCATGCCTGTTAAGAGTGCTTTCGGGTGTTTACGACCAACGTTTTGTTACCAGTATCCGTGCCAAGTTTCACAAATCCCTAGCGAAGGAGAAGCGGCCATTGCATTTGTTCTTAAACGAGAGGCGATTATGCAGGATTCAATCACCAACAATAGCCCAATTGCGATCGGCATTGGAGTAGGGCCTCTGATTCGTTCTAATGCCGCCTGGCCCATTTTTAGACCAACCATGGTTTAATTTTCGTGCGACCCCGGAAACGCGACAATCTGCCACGCAGTCAACGTTGGAGACCTCGGGGGGGTGTCCCCACTTCCGTCTCAGCGATCCCCTAAAGCGACAACTTGCTTTGCAAATCTGCGAACATCTGTCTCAATCTGTGACTGATCTCAGTTCTTTCCTCGTCTATGGACATTTCCATTCCAATCTTCAGCGTTCTCATCGGTGTGGTGGTCTTGTTTTTTGGACGCAAGTTGTTCTGGCTGTGCGTAGCCGCGATCGGGTTTGCGGCGGGAGTGGAGCTCGCGCCGCGCCTGGTCCAGGAACCATCTGTCCTTGTGTCGCTGACAATTGCGCTCCTCTTAGGGATTATCGGCGCGTTGCTCGCGCTGTTCTTGCAAAAAATTGCCATCGCAGTGCTTGGTTTTCTCGCTGGCGGCAAGCTCGCGGGCGCGATCGCTGCGGCGTTTTTCGTGCACTATGCGCAGCACTCGGCGATTATCTTTGTGATTGGTGGAATTATTGGCGCCATTCTTCTGCTTGTTTTATTTGATTGGGCCCTCATCGTTGTCTCCTCTCTTATCGGCGCCCACTTAATTCAAAGTGTGATCACCCTTCCTCAGTCTGGATTGACAATCGTGTTCATCGGTCTTGCGGTTATTGGCATCCTTGTGCAAGCGGCATCGCTGCGCGGGAGCGGAGCGACGATCGCCTGAACCGCTGCAGCAATGCATTTTTAGTGACAAACCGAACATCGGCAGCAAGAATCCGCGCATGAATTCACAAACAGCTGGATTGCGCGTTGCCAGCCTCGTGTTCGCGCTCTTTGCGCTCGGTCACATCCTACGATTGATCAAGCATGCCCAAGTGACGATCGGGACCCACCACGCCCCCATGTGGGTAAGCGTGATAGCACTAATCATAGCCGGCGGACTGAGTATTTGGATGTGGCGGCTCTCGTCTAAAACATAACGAGAAATAAATCGGCGCTTTTTGTCAGACACCAAAGCTAAAGAAAAAGTCCGGCCTGGCTATCGTGACAACACAGCTTGCGCGAGCCGCGAACGGAACGGACTCAAATCACGTCCCCTTTTGGCTTCAAGCTGCTTTCAAGCAATCGAGGCGACGATCGGCCGGCGCGTGGTGCTCGTTTGGCGCGCACCTGGCGGGTCGACCGGAGCCAATCTGGTGGGACATCTACAAACGATCGGTCCAGCGCGGCGGTCGAGGCGCAGCCGAGCAATTTAAGAGTGCGAATGAGATCATTACGCAGAATCTCGATCGCTCGCGCGACACCTGCGCCGCCCGCGGCGCCAAGTCCGTAGGCATAAGCGCGTCCGACCATCACGGCCCGGGCACCTATGCATAACGCCTTCGCGATGTCGCTGCCCCGCCGGATCCCACCGTCGATCAGGACCTCGATGCGATCGCCCACGCTGGCCAAAACTTCGGGCAGCACGCGTAGTGTCGGCGCGACTCCGTCGAGTTGCCGGCCGCCGTGATTGGACACGACCAGTGCGTTCGCCCCTGCATCTACTGCGCGACGGGCATCGTCCCCGGTATGAACGCCTTTGACAACGATTGGAAGATTCCAAGCGTCGCGGATCCATCGGAGATCGTCCCAGCTCACCATTGATTGCTCAAGAGCAGTACCGACATCCGCATACAGCATCGGCCCCTCGCCACGTACGACAACATTTGGGAACTTCATCAACCCGCCGTCCGCGAGGAATCTCGCCAACCATCGGGGTTTTGTCAGAAACTGATCCACGAAAGGCAGCATCGATACAAATTTGCGGGTCGAAAGCTCTTTGACGCCATTTCGGATGTCGCGTTCGCGTGAACCTGCCACTGGCGTATCGATTGTGACGACAAGCGCAGAATATCCGGTGGCTCGCGCGCGTGCGATGGCCGAAAGCGCGCAGTCACGGCCTCCCACCAAATAGAGCTGATACCAGATCGGCCCCTTTGCCGCAGCGGCAACATCCTCCAGAGAGCAACCAGAAAGAGTTGAGAGTGTGTATGCGATTCCGGCTGCGCCGGCAGCACGCGCCGCGACTTCTTCGCCCCGCGGATAAAAGAGGCGACTGCTGCCGACCGGCGCAAGGATCAACGGCATGGACAGAGATGTGTCGAGTACCGTCGTGCCCAGATCGCAGGCCGATGTCGCAACGGCACAACGCGGTCGGAATGTTACAGCCTCGAACGCGCTGCAATTTGCGCGCAAAGTCAGTTCGGCTTCCGCCCCGCCATCGATGTAATCGAATACCACCCGGGGAAGCCGACGTTTGGCGACGCGCCGCAAATCTTCAATATTGACAACGTGCGGCGGTTGAACGCGGGCGCGGATCATTTGCTCATAATAACGATCGAAGAAAGGAAAGTTAATGCCGGAAATGGCGGATCCCAGTGAAGATCATCGCCATCTTGCGCTTATTGGCGGCAGCAATCACTTCTTCATCGCGAACCGAGCCACCCGGCTGAATGGCGCAAGTCGCTCCAGCGTCAGCAGCCGCGATGAGTCCGTCTGGAAACGGGAAAAAGGCATCACTTGCA
>QHOQ01000082.1 GCA_003219355.1 Verrucomicrobiota bacterium | reverse complement strand
ATAGGACATTCCAGGGAGCAGCTCTCCGACCGGGCAGTATTCGCGAACGCGGTAGCCCATTTCGACCAGCGCGCGCTTGATCGGCCCAGCCATGCCATACAAGAGTTGAAACTCGAAACGGCTGCGATCGATTCCGAGTTCGTCTGCGAGCGCCTGTCCGTGCGCGATGCTGCGAACATTGTGCGATCCGAACGCAGCGGTAACGATCGATTCGTTTTCCAACAGCAGACGTGAGAGTGCTTCAAAATTGAGGTCACTCTCCGGCTTCTGAAAATAAACGGGGCAATTCCAGCCGTTCTGACGCGATTTGATTGTTTCGAAATCCCAGTAGGCGCCCTTTACCAGGCGCACAGTGAAACGCGTGCCGCGTGCGCCGCCCCAATCGATCAGTTTGCGCAAATCGGCTTCGGCATCGCGCAGATAAGCTTGAATCACGATGCCGGCGTCCGGCCAATCCTTGAATTCTCCCTCACCAAACGTCGTTTTGAATAGCTCGAGGGTTATATTTTTGTGCGCGTAACTTTCCATATCGAAATTGATGAACGCACCGAGTTCGCGTGCCCGGCGTAGAATTGGTCGCAGCTTCGGCGTGAGATGCGCAATGGCGTCAGTCGGATCGGCCGGATTCATCTGCGAATAGAG
Organism: Verrucomicrobiota bacterium; assembly: GCA_003219355.1. GTDB lineage: Bacteria > Verrucomicrobiota > Verrucomicrobiia > Chthoniobacterales > UBA10450 > Udaeobacter. Next base: position 3,671 of record QHOQ01000082.1, on the reverse strand, counting down.
CGCGGAGATTTTCACCGAGAGATTTACGACGGGAAAAAGCTCGGAATTTTTCCCGAGCGGATCGGTCCAACCTTGCGTTTCGCGGGCGAGGCACTCCAGCAAATCGAGGCAACGCGCCGCATATTCATCGGCCTCTTTTTCACTGAGGACGGCCTCGCCCAAAAGATCGACAGTGAACCCGATTTTCTTTGCGTGCCGCTTGCGCAACGTTTTCATCACATCTGCGCAATTTTTTCCGGCGATAAATTGCCGCGCCATTCCGGAAACGTTGCGTCGCAGGATGAACGCGCTGATCCACGGCACGAAGCGTGCGACGCGCACGCCGGTCTGAATCACCGGCGCAAAGCCGTTGCGCATACCGGCGAAATATTCTTCGAGATGCTGGATGATATCACCCGATTTGCGAAGCGACGGCAGAACATCTACAAAGCGAAACATTTGCACTTTGAACTGCTCATCGCGCATTGAGAGCGCCATCATCCGCTGATAAAAACCGGCCTTGCTGAAAAGCGATCCCGGATGCTGATCGATCAGCTCGAAAATGCGCGTGCCACGCTGCTCAACCTCGCTTTGGAGCGACCTCATCCACGAAATTAGTCCGCTGTTTAGGTTAGGCAAAGCGGAAGAGACTTATTTCGTGGTCGGCAAATAATCCGGTCCCGGAGACGGTCAATTGGCGGGCCGTAATCGAACTAATAAATGAGACGTTTGCACAGAATTTCGGGGAGCAAGTGGAGAGATTTGCCTGGTGGACTCCAGAGGCCCAGGGCTCGGGTTCGTCAGGCAATCTCTTTTTCGGGGGCGCACACGTACTCAATTGCTCCCCGGGCCGAACGCGATTATCAAGATCGACATGAGCCAATCTGGCGGACGCCATGAGTTTGCCAGTGACAATACAGCAGGGATTTGTCCGGAGGCATGGGCGGCGCTGGAAAACGCGAATACGGGAGAGGTGCCCTCATACGGCGAAGATCAATGGACGGAGCGCGTATGCGATCGTATCCGCGAGATCTTCGAGACTGATTGCGAAGTCTATTTTGTTTTTAACGGCACCGCGGCAAACGCGTTGGCGCTGGCGCAGCTTTGCCATTCATTCGAGAGCGTTATCTGCCACGAACATTCACACATTCACACGGACGAGTGCGGCGCGCCGGAATTTTTTACAAACGGGTCGAAGCTGCTCTTAATTGATGGCGCCAACGGGAAGATAGACATCGGCCAGGCAGAAGTGATGATCGCACGCCAGAACGAGCTGCATTCGCACAAGCCGCGCGCGATCAGCATCACTCAGTCAACTGAACTGGGAACGATTTACGCGCCCGAGGAGATTGCGGCAATCAGTGGATTTGCCCGTGATCGCGAAATGTTGCTGCACATGGACGGCGCGCGCTTTGCCAATGCGGTCGCGGCCCTGAATTGCGCACCGAAAGCGATTACGTGGGAAGTTGGCGTTGACGTTCTCTGCTTTGGAGGCACCAAAAATGGCCTGGCCGCCGGCGAACTGGTTATTTTTTTTAAAAGAGAGCTTTCGCGCGAATTCGATTATCGGCTCAAGCAAGGGGGCCAGCTCGGTTCGAAAATGCGTTTTCTCGCCGCGCCATGGCTCGGACTTTTGACGAATGATGTTTGGCTGTCGAACGCAAAGCGCGCCAACCGTGCGGCGCGCCAGCTCGCGAATCGTCTGAAGACCGAGGCCAAGATCGACATCGTCTTTCCGGTCCAGGCAAACGCGGTATTTCCCCGAATGAATGAGAAACTCGCACGCGATCTCCACGCGCGCGGCTGGCATTTTTACAAATTCATCGACCCGGATGTTTACCGTCTGATGTGTTCATGGTCGGTAACTGATCAGGACTTCTCCGATTTCGTGGCGGATGTTCTGCATTAAATCATTGAACAGATAGAGATGACAGGACATCTGTATAGGAACTAGAATGAATGCAGTCGCGCGAGCCTTGATCTTTACTGCAGTTTTGCTCGGAGGATGTCGAGCGACTCGCGATGTTGCCGTTACATCGTATCATGTGACTCGTGGGGTCGCGGTCGGTTCCTATCGCGTTGCGACGGCACCGGTGCATTATACCTTAAAGGGGCACCGCGATGATTCATCAACCACGGCTACGACGACAGAGACAACATCTTCCGATGTTACGACGCCAGGCGAACCGGTTCCCGCGCCGAAGATGGCCGTGGCGCAGCAGCAATCGCAATCTGTATCTCCAAGGGTTCAAAATCCTTCGGTAACTACTGCCCCGCGCGTGAATCATCACAAGGAGACGTCGCAAGCGAAAACGAAACCCTCGCCATCGACGCACGCTGCCTCTGCGCAGCTAGAATTTCCGACAGCCAAATTAGTCCCTGGCAAGCCTGGATACGTCCTCAGTCCGTTTGATACGAGTGGAAGATATGTCGATGTGAGCGGTTACACGTCTGGCAGCAAAGTAAAAGATCCGTGGACCGATAAAATCTTTATCGTTCCATAACGTTCGGGAAAAGTTCTTGTAGCAGAATTGTTCTGCGCCGCTTGCTGGCCGGCGCGCATTGCCGCACCCTTCCGCGAGTGCTACTTAAATATGATGAAATCGGCATTCCGACTTGGCGCCTCTGCGATCGTCTGCCTGTCGATCTTCGCCCTCGCGCCGCAGGGTAAAAGCCAGACCTATCAAGGGAAGGAACTCGTCAAGGCCGAGCTTCTGGCGGACACAAACGCCATTGTTCTCGGTAAGCCCTTTACTGTCGGTTTGCTGCTTCGAATGGCGCCAGGCTGGCATACCTATTGGAAATTTTCCGGCGACGCCGGTCTTCCCACAGAATTGAAGTGGAAACTGCCACCGGGCTGGAAGATCGGCGAGATTCAATGGCCGATTCCACTGAAAACGATCGATCCGGGCGACATTGAGACTTACGGCTACGAAAATGAAGTCCTGCTCATGCAGGAAATCACGCCGCCGCAGAAGATTGACGATCCATCGGTCAGGCTTTCAGCCGATGCAAACTGGCTGGTCTGCGAGAAAATCTGCATTCCTGGCAGCGCAACATTGCAGTTGGAGCTCCCGAAATCGGCAACGAGCGAGGCGGCTAATACGGAACTTTTCGCGCGTTACCGGCGTTTGTTGCCGCGGACATGGCCGGGATCGAATGTGGCGACGGTCAATTGGAGTCGAACCGGACCCGATCTTCGTCTAAAAGTTATGAGCGAAACCCTGGGAAATTATCCGACACTGGATTTTTTCCCGTTGCCCGAGCAGGGCGCTGTTGTTGGTCATCCCAAAATTGACTCACGGAACAAGAATGAAGTTGTCTTGCGCATTCCGATCGAGTCGTCGGCGAAAAATTTGTCGTCCATCGGTGGACTTATCGTTTTTTCCCAGCAGCCAAATGGAGACGACCGCGCGGCGTGGCAAATTGCCTCTGCGCCCATTGTTTCCGCGACTGGCACCGCGCCCGCTCGAGGGATTTTCACTTTTCTGCTCTTCGGTTTTCTCGGCGGGATCATTTTGAATTTGATGCCGTGCGTGTTGCCGGTGATCTCGCTGAAAATCTTCGGCTTCATTCAACAAGCGGGCCAAAGCCGTCAGAAAATTTTACGTAGCGGGCTTGCGTTCACAACCGGGATTTTCGTCTGGTTTATTGCGCTTGCGCTGCTCTTGATTGTTCTCAAGAGCGTCGGG
>QHOQ01000081.1:4381-6282 GCA_003219355.1 Verrucomicrobiota bacterium | reverse complement strand
CGCGACAATTTTCTTGGCCAAATCGCGATGAGCGTTGAAAAACTTTACGCTGCATGCGAGCCACGTTGTGATGATATCTTTGTCCTCGAGAAATACCTTCGCCTTCGCTTCGCGTTCGAGACGCGTGACCCATGGCTCAACCGTCCAGACGGCGTCCACGCCGCCGCCTTGAAACAGACCGAGTTGATCCGGATTTGCAGTTGGGATCACCATGACATCGCCACCCATTTGCGTGACCTTGAACCCTTGCGCCTTCAACCACGCTCGACAGGAAATATCCTGCGTGTTGCCGAGTTGCGGTGTGGCAATTTTTTTTCCGCGAAAATCCGCCGCTGTCTTGATCGGCCCATCCGGTTTGACGACGAGTGCTGCGCCAGAGTTCGCTGCACCCGCGAGGATTCGGATTTCTTCGCCGTTGGATTTAAAGTGGGCATTGAGCGCGGGCCCTTGTCCGACGTAAGTCAGATCGAGCGAACCAGCGAAGATCGCCTCCATCGCGGAAGGTCCCGCATTGTAAGTGAACCATTGGATCTCGATATTTGGGCCGAGCCGCTTTTCAAACCAGCCTTTGCCCTGGCGTGTGAGGGCGTGCGTAATTACACCCTGGGCATGAGTGATGTTCGGGAAATGCCCGAAACGAATCACCGTTTTTTCTTCTGCGCGGACGGCTTGCACGAAAAGCGCAAGCGTCCCGATAACCGCTATTAATGTTTTTGTCTTCATAGTTTTGTTTTCAATAGGAGAATGTCGCCATGAGATAAGCGAAGTCAGCATCGTCGCCGCGACCAGCCTCGCTGAGATACGAGTTCGCCCTAATTCGTTCGAACTAAAACATTACTTGGATGCGCCCGATGACTTCATCGAATTGGTCGTCACCAAACTGAGGATTCGCTTCCCGAAAATCCGACCAGGTATGGATATAGTTGACCATCAGCTTGAGATCGTCCCCGTGGATGTAGTAGTTGAGCCCGCCGGTGATGGAGTGGATACCGTCGTTGCCCTTTTGCCCTGGATTTAAATCCTCCCATCTGACGGCGGCTTGAAGCTTCTTCGGGATGAGGAAGTAACCTGCCGTTATATAGTACCCGTTCGTTGTGAAGTCGGCGAACCCTGGAGGCACGCCGTTGACAGTGCGACCGTTGACATATTCCTCGAGGTATTCACCGATTAGATCGAATGGACCCAGTTTGAGCCAGGCGTCCACGCTCCAGGCAGTTCTTTCATCCGCCCCCGGGAGGACGAACGGCGAGAGAGACCCATCATCGTTGACTAACAGGTTCAATGATTGTGAGATATTTGTTCCCTTGTCATCGCGACTGTTGAGAACGTCACCGCCAAGCTTGAGACTCGATTCCTGACCCCATACCTTGCTTTTGAACAGAGTCGACTCCAGGCGGCCGACATACATGAAGTTGTTGTTGTCGTTGACGGTTGTGTTGCGGCCGTTCCCGTTGAAGATCCCGGCGTAATAGGTCAACAAGTCCTTCTCATCAGGCCAAACACTCGCGAACGGTTTTCCCCAGAGTTGAACACCGATCTGCCGCTCGGGTGTGATCGCTCCGGTGGGCAGACTGCGCTCGATCATGTATAGCGTCGTATCAGGGGTAGTTTGTTCCAAGCCAAACGGAGCTTTCCATTGGCCGAGCTTGACCTGCGCTTCTGGAACCTGATGCCAGTTAACGAAGATGTCCGTGGCCTCAAAGGCGGTACGGCTTGAGTTGAGGCCATCACTATTCTCGAAGTCGCCTTCGACTTTAAAATCGAAGTTCTCCGCAAAATCGCCGGTCAGATTGATGCGCGCCCGGCGCAGACGGAAACGATCCTTTAGCGCAGTCTGACCAAACCGGCCTTCAAATGCGGAGACATCGCCATCTTCAAAGTTAGCCTGAATAAATCCGCCG
>QHOQ01000081.1:0-4342 GCA_003219355.1 Verrucomicrobiota bacterium | reverse complement strand
CGCTGTTGAACGTAGACCGGTAATTTCTCTTCTTCCACGACCGCTTTCTCGACATACGATTTCCCCTCGGACATGATTTTCGTTTTCATTCTCGCGCCGACCTCAACCGTCGACGCAGCCTGCTTCTTCAAGCTGCTGACTTCCTGTTCCAAGTCGGCGTTGCGTTTCTGCAGCTGCTCGACCGCGCGCTCCAGTTTCTGGAGCCGTTCGGACTCGGAGGCTGTCTGTGCGCCAAGCCGTGGCGCCGTCATTAAAACAATTGCAGCTAGGCTCCCGCCCGCTGCCCGTAAGACGAACTTCTTGATAAACATTAGGTTTCTCCTTTTTGTGTTTCTCGGTTCTACTGAATTTCTTCGGTCAATTTCTTTTTTTTCCTCAATCTCCTGGATACGTGGTTAAATTTTCAATTTCGGCTGACGATGATCTTGCGGGTTAATTCTGGCGGCAAAATTGGCACGAGCCCCTTTGACGGTTGAAGAAACAGTGGCGTGACCTTGTCCCGGCGAAGCTTACGCAAGGTGATTTCAACAATCTCGGCCAGCGTGTATCGATCGAGGACCTTTGCGATGGCGTTGCGCACATCGAGCATTAGCATTCGCAAACCGCAATGGATCTCATCCGGACAGGTGCAGCGCACATAGGATGTTTGGCTCACGCACGGGATAGGAGCGAGTGGCCCGTCGATCAAACGAATGACTGGGCCGAATCTTATTCGATCCATTCTTTTCGCCAGTGAGTAGCCGCCCAGCTTCCCTCGTTTGCTCTTCACATAACCGGCGGCTTTTAACTGGGTCAGGATTTGCTCGAGAAACTTGACCGGCAGTTTCTCTTTTGCGGCAAGCTCGCTCACTTGCAGCATTGGTCGCCCCAATTCAGAGGCGATTCCGATATCGATCAGCGCGCGGAGCGCGTATTCACCGCGTTTGGATAGTCTCATGTCTACTAGATCGATAGGAAATCAGAATAATTCCTACCAAGCAAGTATGAATTCGACCGCCCGGCAAATAAAATGCAGTAACTCTATGCCCGACGCTTCACTCACTTGGTGTCGCATCTGCGACCGCGCCTGTTCTCGGCCGTCTAGTAACCGAAGCGGGAATCGAGTTTGGTCAAAGCATCGGCGGCATATTCTTGATCTTCGGTCGAAAGATATTCGCGATAACCGCCAATCTTTCCCCGCCGCACTTTGAATGACTCTGGGTCGCGCGCATCGCCAGGTCGCAGGATTTTAGAATCAAACGCGCCAGCTGCCTCCAATTTTTGCATATTATCGAACTGCGAAAAATCCAGCGCCGCCTGAAAAGTCGACATGTCAGGCGTTGTTTCCCCAAGGACGCCAAGCAGGAGCCGAAAACTGTCCGCAGGCGATTCACGCAGCGACTCATATCGGATAATCGTGAAATCATCGCGCCCCCAGAACTCATCGAGCCAATCGTTCATCGTTTTGATGATGGCGCGGACGCCGAATTTTTTGCCGCGCAAGAGATCACCGACCGTTTTTCGTTTGAACTCTGTAGGCGCGCCGCGATCGCGCCGCGTCATCTGCACATAGAGCGAAACGAAACAATCCCGCGGATCGCGCACGAGGAGAACGATTTTAGCGCGTCGAAGTTCCTTTTTGGGGACGAGGTATTTGCCACGGATTCTGTCCCAAAGGTCGCCTTTGGTCCGGTGTTCGAAACAATCATGGGAAAAGATGAGTCGGGGAATACCTGGCTCGCCGTAGCGTTCAGGCTCGAGGGTAAACTCGCGGGCATAACGTTTGCAGAAGTAAGCACAAACAAATGTCCGAACCCATGTTCGTCCGCTTTTTGGAATAGAAAGGATGATTGCCTTGCCGCCCGAAAGTTCGGGCGCGCGACTGCTGAAATTCCGGCGCATCAACCGCGTGACTGCTCGCGCAGATTGAAACCGAGGGATCGATTTTCTTCTCGCGACGGAAGGATTTGGCTGGATCTCTTTGTAAAGGGCACTCTTGTTCGGACGACCTTTGAACAAAGATCGAGATGTTACTTCAATAGCCATTTCGGATCACTCTTTATACCAACCTGCAGCACTGCGAAAGGGAACAAAAAGCGCACAAGCTCGGTTGCATAAGACCTCATTCGACGGTATTTGTTCAAGTACAATCGGGGGCGCACTGGCTTCGACTCATCGTTCGAAGCGCGGGCGGCATGTCGAGGATGGTTCGTTGGCCTCGTTAAAACCGGACCAAAACAAATAAACGCAGATCACGAAGATCTCGCTCTCGCGGCTTAATTGACCGCGACGTTTCCGGGGCGACGCCTGCTAGCGTCGGGAACGTGGACAGCAGGCTGGCGAATCGGCGGAGCGACCGCGCCGATTTGTGAATCGAATTTCGCGGACGCTCGGGAGCTGGCAGTGTGCCGGTGCAACGTTCGGCTCCTTAAACCTTATCACCGGATAAACATGTAGATGTTTGCGTGGATAGCGACGAGGACAGGGGTTCAACTCCCCTCGCCTCCAGCCTTCGCCTTTGAAGCGCAGCGCAAAAAAAGCTGTCGTACCCGGTGAAGGCGGAGATGTTTTTGATTCTCGTTTATTTTGTCCCTGACTTCAGCCACTCGCTCCAGAGCTGTGGCCAACCGCCCGGATTGGCACGAGCGAATTCGTAGAAGGCGCGGATGAAAGCAATCCGGTCGTCGGTGTATGGGGCTTTCCAGTCTCCGGGATCAGCAGGGCGGAGTACATCATAATCATAGCCGAGCAGTTGTTGACGGCGCGCAATATCCTCCAGCGAGACGCGGGTCGCATTTCGCAACATGTCGTACAACACCATGAACGTGGTCGTTCGCCCTCGCCCGGCTTCGCAATGAAAGTGCGCCCAGCCATCCTCCGGAAGCGTGCGTATCGCGCTGATAAATCGATCGACCTCTTCATCGAGCGGACGTGCGTGATCGGTAACAGTGAGCCGGACATAGGCCGCGTTGTTGGCCACAACGATGTCATGCTCCGTACTCGCGTGCTCGACAGTCACATTCTCCGGCGCGCTCGAATTGACGCCGGGTTTTTTGATGGCCGCTCCCGGATAAACAATGATTTCGCTCCCAGCCTTGAGCGATCTCACGCGCGCGGCTTCGTCGGTCTCGATCTCATTGTGACTGCGACCGACGTTGGCCCAATCGTGCGTGGCAAACCAGCTAATCGGCAGACCGTTGACGAATATGTGCGTCTCCTGCCGCAAATCGAAAACGGTAACGGGACCGCGCTTACGTCTCAACAAAAGCTTAAGACTATCGGCCGTGAACTCTCCTCCCCCAGAAGCGCGGAGATCAGTCAAACCGGTGTCCGCGGGAATTTTGTCGCCGCTATTCGCTTTGAGTGGATCGTCAGTCGTGCGGAAGTTTCGCGGAAGACTCTTGGCTAGCTTTGGATCAATATCCGAAATCAATACTGGGGAGTCGGCGTCGGACGGCCGCACCGGCGGATTCTTCTGCGCGAGCGTGGCCGAGAAGGCGGTCGCCGGGATGAGGAACAAGACAGACAGCATATACCGTATAACAGATGGAAGAGACATCAGATTCCTTATGCGCGCCTATTGCACGCGCACGCCTTCGAGCAGGCAAGAAATTTCTGGCCATAACATTACGAACTCGCAATTAGCTTTCACCGATTGCAAACTGGAGCGATGGCGGACGTACTCACTCCGATGATGCAACAGTACCGGCGCCTACGGGGCAGCATTCCCACGGACACGCTCTTACTCTTTCGATTGGGAGATTTTTACGAATTGTTTTTTGAAGATGCAAAGGAGGCAGCGGATCTCCTCAACGTTGCCCTGACTAAACGCAACGGCGTGCCGATGTGCGGTGTTCCGTATCATGCGGCGCAGAACTATGTAGCCAAGCTCATCAAGGCTGGCCGGCGCGTCGCCATTTGCGATCAGACCAGCGAGCCCCAGCCGGGCAAAATCGTCTCGCGTGATATCACCCAGGTTATCAGCGCAGGGACAGTAAGCGACTTCGATTTGCTCCAAGCGAAACGCGCGAATTACTTGGGCGCGGTGTTCAGCGATGGGAGGGGTTTTGGTCTCGCGTATGCCGATCTAAGCACGGGCGAGTTTCGAGTAGCACAACTGGAAGGTCGACAATCGCTCTTCGACGAATTGGCTCGTGTCGCGCCATCGGAACTTCTCGTCAGTGATGAGCAGAAGCAGCAGTTCGCTGAGATTGCCGGCGCGCTTGGTTACGACAGTTACGCCTTTCTGCCGGAACAGGCGGCCTTTACCTTATGCGAACATTTCAAAGTTAAATCGCTGGACGGATTCGGCTGCGCCCAAATGCCGCAGGCGATCGCCGCCGCCGGTGCGATCGTCCATTAT